>NMQN01000533.1 GCA_003575245.1 Candidatus Atribacteria bacterium 1244-E10-H5-B2
TGAACATTATTCGTGGCTACTACAGGAATATTTAGACTTCGTCCTATTTCTATCAATCGGGAATTAATTTCTTTTTCTTTGCTAAGGTTATGAAAGGATAATTCTAAATAAAAATCTTCTTTACCAAATACCTGTTGATACCAACAGGCAGCTTTTTCGGCTTGCTCAGTCTTTTTTTGTAAAAGGAGAAGAGGTATTTCCCCTTTGGCACACCCGCTTAACCCGATAATTCCTTTACTGTATTTGGCTAAAATTTCTTTTTTTATGGCCGGGATAGAGCCGGGATTAGATAGATGAGCACTGGTGATAATCTGACAGAGGTTGCTGTATCCCTTCTTGTCTTTGACCAAAAGAATAAGGTGATAGGTCTGATTGGATTTTTGATTATCTTTTATCCGTATTTCACAGCCGATGATGGGTTTTATTCCTGCACTTTTTGCTTTTTTATAGAACTGAATAGCTCCGTAGAGTCCGTCATGGTCAGTTAAGGCCACTGCTTTCATATTAAATTTAGTGGCTTGTCTGATTAGATCATCAAGGCTGCAGAGCCCATCTTGCATGCTGTATTGAGAATGCACGTGTAGATGTACCATTTCCATTTTGAAGTTCCTTTCTTCTTAATTGACCAATTCACCAATTAAATTAGTTAGCCAGTTTACCAGTTAAATTAGTCGTTAGTGAATAGTAATTCATATCGCGTATCGCGTTAAGGAAATTAGGATTCAGGTGTAGGGACACAATGGATTGTGCCCCTTCTGTTTTATTGTCTTTTGATTACCTTTGGGCACGATGCATCGTGCCCCTACGTTTACATAGACAGGCGAGACGCCTGTCCTACGTTAATAGAATAAATTATTATTGTAAAAGAGGGGTATGCAATACGTCACTACCGACAACTGAAAACTTCTTTCCTAAGCTTGTAACATTTCTACTAGCATCTCTTACTAACGACTATTCACTATTCACTAACGACTAGTTTAAAACGTATGTTTGCTCAAAGGGCAAAAAAATATAAGCAATTTTTCTTTAATCCCGTCCCTCTTTTTCTTGCTCTTTCTCCGCCTCTTTGATTTCTCCGGTCTTTATTTCTTCTTTAAGGAGTTTAATCAACATTAAGGCATTTTTAGCTGCCTTACCTTTATAATGATTATTCATAAAAATATATTGGTCGGTGGTTTTTTCGGCAATCTTTTTTATTTTAGGAATCCATTCTTTTAATTCTTCTTCGCTATAGAGATAATCATATCTTTGATAGGCTTTTTCGTGTTCCCACCAGTTGGCCTTATTTCGACCGTGAAATCTAAGATAACCCAGATTAGAGGTAGCTTCAGCTACAGGAGGAATTAAACCTTTGAGCTGAGGTTGGTCTACACAACAAAAACCTATGTCGTTATTTTTTAAAATTCTGAATATTTCATTATTTATCCAGTAGGAATTTCTAAATTCTACCACCAGGGGTATGTCGTTCATTCTTTCTTTGAAGCGGAGAAGATAATCCTGATTGGAGGGGGTATTATAAAAAGAATAGGGGAACTGAGCTAACACACAGGCAAATTTACCTGCTTCCAGCAAGGGCTTTATGGATTCTTTAAAATCTTTAAAAATAGCGGGATTTTCTTCTCGGCTGTGAGTCATTTCTTGATTAGCTTTTACTGTAAACTTAAAATCAGCAGGAACCTTTTGCTGCAAATAATAAAAGGATGCCGGATGAGGTATGCGATAATAAGTAGAATTGATTTCAGAAACCTTAAACTTTTGGGCATATAGTTTTAGCATATCCTTTTTATCAGTATTCTCGGGATAAAAGGTTCCTATCCAATCTTTATAACTATAACCAGAAGTACCGATATATAACATGTTTACTATTTTTTTCCTCCGTTAAATCGTCTTAAGATTCCGACAACCTTACCCAGGATAATCGCATCTTTGGTGTTTATAGGCTTATAAAGAGGGTTGGAAGGCTGCAGGGTAATCCGATTATCTTTTTTATATAATCTTTTTACTGTAACTTCTTCCTGATTTAGGAGAGCGATGACAATATCTCCGTTGTCAGCATCCTGCTGGGGCTTAACCATGACATAATCTCCATCAAGGATGTGATCTCCGATCATGCTATCACCTTCAACTTTTACCATAAAGCTTTCTTCACTGCCAGAGAGTTGTTCCGGTATAGGTATAACTTCGGTGATATCTTTTAAGGCCCACAAGGGTTCTCCCGCAGCCACGCTTCCCACTAAAGGCACTTTCTTGATCTGAGGTATAATTCTAATGGCTCGAGATCTCTCCTTCTCCCGATGGATATAACCCTTCTTTTCCAGGATGGTAAGATATTTATGGGCAGTAGCAGAGGAAGTTACTCCCACGGCTTTGCAGATTTCCCGAACAGTGGGCGGGTAACCTTTCTCTCTGATATTTTTTTGAATCAGCTCCAGGGTTTTTTTATAGTTTGGGTCAAGGGGATCTTTTTTAAACATGCTGGGCCTCCTTTAAAAAATTTATATAATAATTTGCTATAATTATTACATTAACACCATTTATCATCTTGTTTAAATTATAATATAAACGTATGTTTATTGTCAAGTTTTTTATGCTAAAATTTTTAGTCGGGTTTTGATGATTGCCTTAATAAAATAATGTGATAAAATTAGAAATAGACTAAAAAGCGGACAGATGAGTTTTGAAGAATTGGTAGAAAAATATGACTGGAAAAAAGAGCAATTTAAAGAGGTGATGTAGTTGATAAAAATATTTACTGTCGTCTCAATAATGTTTAGTATTCTTATAACCCCTTTTATGGCTTATGCACTTTCAGAAGAAGAGATTAAACTCCCTTCGCCTCAGTTAGAGGGAAAAATGTCAGTGGAAGAAACTTTGGCCAAAAGGAGATCAAGAAGAGTATTTAAAGATTATTCTTTAACTCTGGAACAGGTCTCGCAACTTTTATGGTCGGCCCAAGGAATTACTGAAAAAAGAATAGGTTTCAGGACTGCCCCCTCTGCCGGCGCTACTTATCCTTTGGATATTTATCTTGTTGTAGGGAAGGATAAGGTAGAAAATTTGAAAGCCGGAGTTTATCATTATAGCCCCCATCGTCATTCTTTAACTATTATATTAGAAGGGGATAGGAGAAGAGAATTGGCTCGAGCTTGTTTAAGACAAAGGTTCATTGAAGATGCCCCAGTATCTTTGATTATTACTGCTGAATTTTCAAGAATTACTAATCGTTATGGTAAAAAAGGTATTTATTATGCTTATATGGAAGCAGGCCATGTAGGACAAAATGTATATCTGCAGGCTGAATCATTAGGGTTAGGAACGGTAGTAATCGGAGCATTTTATGAGGAAGATGTTTCCCAAGCATTAAACCTTCCCGATCAACATATCCCCTTACATGTAATGCCTGTGAGTTATTATTAAAGAAGGAAGCAATAGGCAATAATAATGGAATTAGTAGAAGTGATTAAAAAACGGAGAAGTATAAGTAAGTATAAACCAGATGAAATTCCGATTGCAAATTTTGAAATTTTAATGTTGTATTGTATACTATAACTTACAACCCAAAAAATAAATAAAATAGCAAGGAGCACGATGCATCGTGCCCGCGGGAACCAGAAGAATAAAAGAGGATAAGATAGATAAATCCAAAATTGTTATAAAATTATTTACCACACATTGTGTATATGCCCTGCCTTTAATTATTTTAATATAGTTGGTGGGAAGAATTATAATGAAAGTTGAATCAATAAATAATAAATTAATTGATGCAAGCCGAAAAAAGTTTTATTTGGCTTTAACTTTTATTTTGCTTTCATTGTTTTTCGTAATTTTTGTAAGTCAATTTTCTTCTCTTTATGCAATTAATTCTTTTGCCGCCAGCACTCCCAGTTTGGTTAATTATACGGTTTACTTAGCTTATTTTTTTGAACCAGGGTGTCATGATTGTGATAATGCCAAGATTGTATTAAAAGGTATTTCCGCAAAATATCCTGAAAATTTAATCTTAAAAAGTTTTGATATATCTTTGTCTGAGAATGTAGAATTAGCCGAAGCATTAGGCGAATTATATCAGATGCCCGAAGAGGAAAGGCTTTTAGTTCCGGTTATATTTTTAGGAGATGATTACCTTTTTAGAGATGATATTACTTATGATAATTTAGAAAAACTTATTCAAAAAAGTATGACTACCAATACCGCTCCTCCCTGGGAGAAAGTTAAGGGAAAAGAACTTACTGTTCAAGAAAGATTAGTAGCTCGCTTTCAGTCCTTTGGCCTGGCAGCAGTAGCAGTGAGTGGACTGATCGATGGTATAAATCCCTGTGCCTTTGCTACCATTATTTTCTTTATTTCTTATCTTGCCTTGATTAACCGAAAAGGAAGGGATATTCTCTGGGTAGGAGGGATATTTACTTTATCCGTCTTTCTGACCTACTTCTTAATCGGAACCGGGGCTTTAAAAATGATTACTTCTTTATCTTTTTTACCCTTAGTCCGAAAGATATTCGTTCTGGTTACTGCCGCCCTTGTCTTAATTTTAGGGGTGGTCAGTCTATATGACTATCTCCAATTCAAGAAAAAAGGGACCACTAAAGATGCCAAACTCCAATTACCCTCATTTTTAAAGAAGATGATTCATTCTGCTGTTCGTAAGAATGTAAGACTGAGTAATTATATCTTAATGGCTGCAGTAACTGGTTTTATAGTTTCTCTTTTAGAGTTAGCCTGTACCGGTCAGGTTTATCTTCCTACTATCATGTTTATCAGCACTATCCCTGATTTAAAGGCTAATGCTTTATTTTATCTCTTGTTTTATAATCTAATGTTTGTAGTGCCCTTAGTTTTGGTCTTTTCTTTTACTTATTGGGGGACTACTTCGGCACAGTGGGCTGTACTTACCGAAAAGAATTTTGGGAAAGTCAAGATGGCAATGACTCTGCTGTTTTTCGGATTAGCCGGGTTGCTGCTCTATAGTGGAATTTTTTACTAGAAATAATAAAATATTTGAAAGTGAATATTAATTCGTAATTTGTTGTAGGGGCACGATGCATCGTAC
>NMQN01000845.1 GCA_003575245.1 Candidatus Atribacteria bacterium 1244-E10-H5-B2
CAAGCTCTCAACATTTACCATAACTATTCCTAAACTAATTCTAACCAACTGATTATTGAAATGTTTTTTTGGTTTTATCTGTGCTCAGGGGACGGTTCTTTGTCACACTTCAAGAATTTTTATTTACCTTATTAATCACCATCAGAGAGCAAAAAACAAATCTTTTCTAACTTTTCAATAGTCTTATTTTAATATGACAAAAGTCTTATAAAATTCTGCTTTTTTGGGAAAATTGTTTTATTTTTATTCAGCTGTAATTATTACCCCTTGTTCTTTCCATTCCTCCCATTCGAGGTTGGTTATTTCGGGTAATTGGGTGAGGTCTTTGGGGTCTTTGAATCTTTCCAGCTCTTCGCTTAAGGTGATTATCTTTTGAGCGAGAGGTTCGCTTGTCCTTAAAATGTTGATAAGTTCATCCGAAGATGCGATATTAATATTTGTTAGAGTAGACAGGCTAGACGGCTGTTAAATATATCACCCCCACCTTAATCCTCCCCCCTCAAGGGGAGGAAATTTATGAGATTGCTTCGGGATTTTATCCCTCGCAATGACAGTGATGAGTTGGATGGAAAAAATTTTGTTGCAATAATAAATTATAAATGTATAATAATAATTGTGAAATAAATAACATAAAATGTATTAACTTAACATAAATTTATAAAGGAGGCATTAAGTATAAAAAAATAAATATAGAAATTAACAGTAACAAAAGCTAGAGTATTGTACTAAAATATATTTTTATCTACTTCTTCATTATCATCTTAGATATATGTTAGAGGCTATTTACTATTTATTATCAGTTTTTAGTTATAGAAAGATAAAAAGAAAGGAAAGTACTAATGACCAAGCTAATGAAGATTAAAAGTTTAAAGAGTTATGGTATCCCCCCTTATATTCTAAACATCTGGGAAAAACACTATTCTCCTTATTTGCTGCCGATACAGGAGGAGGCGGTAAGAAATTATGGGGTATTGGATTATGATGAAGGAAGTACGAGATTGCCACGTCGCTTCACTCCTCGCAATGGAATAATTGCTAATCAAAATCTTTTAGTTATTGCTCCCACTTCTTCTGGAAAGACTTTTATCGGAGAGATGGCTGCTATAACCCAGGTAATCCATCAGAAAAAGGTTATCTATTTAGCCCCCTTAAGGTGTTTAGCTGAAGAAAAATACAGGCACTTTAAAAGTTTATATGGTAGTTGTGGATTAGAGATAATAGTCTCTACCCGCGACCATAGGGAAGATGACCACCGCATAACCCGGGGGAGTTATAAAATAGCGGTAATGGTCTATGAAAAATTCTACTATTTTCTTCTAAAACACCCCGATTTTTTAACAGATGTCTCCTTGGTAGTAATGGATGAAATGCAGTTAATCAATAATCCTAAATGGGGACCTCTAATGGAAAACCTGATAGACCACCTGCGGAGAAAAAATGGAAATCTCCGGATCATCGCCCTTTCCGCCCTTATAGAAAATCAAGAAGCACTCTTAAAATGGTTTTCTGCTCAATCCCTTCTTTCTTATCAACGTCCGGTAGAGCTGCGTAAAGGAATTGTAAGAGAAGGTATCTTTAAATATATTGCCCCTAAAAATAAGAATACTTATCAGAGAGAAATATTTTTTAAAAAAGATGCAGTTCGTGATAATTGTTTTGGGGATTATCTATTAGAGACAGTTAGATATTTTATTAAGCAAAATGAAACTACTTTGATTTTCTTCTCAACCGGTGCTGAAACTCGACAATGGGCTAAATGGCTGGCTTCCCGATTAGAGTCCCCTGCCGCCTCTTCGGCCATAAAAGAATTTAGTGAAACAGAAGAGACTTTATATCGAGATGAATTATTGGAGTTATTAAAAAAGGGTATCGCCTATCATAATCGGGACCTTTCCTGGGAAGAAAGAAATTTAGTAGAAACTTACCTTAAAAAGGGAGAGATAAAAGTTATTTGTGCTACCAACATCTTAGCCATGGGTATCAGTTTACCCTTTAAGAATGTCATCATTTCCCTGGATAAAATTCATAATGGTGAGGAAGATGACCGCTATATTTATCGAACCGGTCTTACCTTTGCTGATATAGAAAATATGGGTGGGAGAGCGGGAATATTAAATATAGGAAAAGAGGGGAATTCTATTCAGAATGGGCAGAAGTTTGGCAGGGTAATCTTCTTAGCCCATTCCCTTTTCTTTGAGACTAATTGTCAGAAGCTTTACTTTAGCTATCTTCAAAGTGATCATCAGCATACACCGTATAAGAACCTCTCCCCACTTAAAAAAACACTTCGAGCAGCAGAGACATTTGATAGATATTCAATTACTCCCTGTATGGGTAATCCTCTGGCTAACTTGAATAACAGTAGCAGTACTATACTGGCCATTAACCATTTGGTGAAGAAAGAAAAAGACTTACTTACTTTTCTATTAAGATTACTGGTAAATCATAAAGATGAATACAGTTTAAATAAAATAAAGCAATACCTCGGGGAAATCAGGGTCACCTATATTTGTAACCAGAGTAAGACCGAGGTGGAAAAAGGATTTTCGGGTTACTGGAAGTTCGATTTTGATAAAGATGATCTGGAAAAAGAAATAGATTATTGCCTGGACCTATTAGCCAAAAACAGATTGATTATAGAAGAAAAAGGTGGCATTTTATCTCCCACTATTAATGGTGTTTTGGTCATAGCCAAAGGAATTAAGGTAGAGACCTATCTTTGTTTTAAGAACTGGATGAAAAATAGCAAAAAGGGGGGAATCAGTGATTTAGAACTACTTATAGTCTTACCCTTAAGCAGAAATGGTAAAGACTTCCCCATCCCCTTCTCTCAGTCTTATAGGAATGATGATAAAAGAGGAGAATATAATCATGAGTGGGATCAGGAAGAAATTTGCTGGCATAGAATTTTAGGTTTGATCTTTGGCCAGGGTGAAGGAGATAAAGAAATCTATCGGGATAAGTTCATACCGAAAGAGGGAGAAGAGGAAACATCCACCTTAGAGAAGTATCTGTCTTGTAAAAAAACCCTTTTATTATATGACTGGATAAAAGGAAATGAAGAGATGAAGAGCCTTGAACAGAGGTATTTCCTTTATGAGGGAGATGTGCTGCGTTTAGCAGAAGGATTTTGCTGGCTGGCTGATAGCTTGGCTGCTATAGCTGAAAGTGCTGGCTGGAAGAAAAAGAGGAAGGAAGACCTTAAGAAGATAATTTTATTATCAGAAAGACTGATAGAAGGCATAGAAGAAGAAGGGTTGAATTTGGCTCGGTTATATATACCCGGGTTAAGCCGCTATTATATTAGGAGATTAGTGAGAGCTGGTTATACTGATGAGAAGTGCTTGAGGGAAGTGCGGGAGGAAGAGCTGGCTAAAATACTGCCCAAGAGAGTAGTCAAGAGAATTCGGGAGAGAATAAAAGAAGAAAAAGTCATTCAGGAAGTTAAAAAGCAGAAATTGATAACTGATGATGAAAAACTGATAACCTGCAAAGAAAAAAATGATACTGAAAACCCGAATTCTAATCTAAAAACTAAAAACCAAAAACCAAAAACTGTGCTTGAAATCTCCCTCAACCGCCCGGATAGAATTATCTTTATGGGGGAAAAGATTGAGGTAACTGCCACGGAATTTTCTTTAATTCATCTATTGGCCCAGTACAATGAGCGAGTAATGAGTTATGATGAACTATTGGAGGAGCTTTGGAAAGGTGAAAAGGATGCCATCTATAACCGAGTAAGTTTTCATTTTTCGAAAATTAGAAGCACCATTTTAAAAACTATCGGGAAAAGCAAAAGAAATAAAGAAAAGGTCAAAAATATTTTTAAAGTAATTTCTCGAAGGGGGATAATGTTGAATTTAGAAGAGGAAAAATTGAAAATTAGTTAATTTTTTTGACTTTTTTCTCTCATTTAAGATGAATTTTGCTTCAATTTATTAAAAAATAATAATTGTTTGTTTAATTAAAATCCAGATAACCGTTGTGTTGTCTGGATTTTTTTTGTTCCTTTAACTCTTAAACGAAGCAAAGAAAAAACTCATCGAAAACTCATCGAAAACTCGATACATGAAAAATTATTTATGATGTAATTATAGTAGTCGCTAAATGCAGTGATGAGTAATGAGTGATAAGTAATAAAGAAAGAGTCAGCCTGTTAGCCAGTTAAACAGTTAAAGACGAGAAATGCAAGACGAAGGAGGGGAAGCATGCAAAAAGAAAGACAAAATAAGCAGAATAAAGCGGAGGAAGAAAAAAAAGAAGGCTACATCATTGTCACTAACTACTTCTTAAAGAAATGGGTCAAGGTATTAGGGGTAGGTCCTGTGGTACTCTATGAGGAACTGCTTGCTTACTGCCATAAAGGAAAGTATATCGCCTGGCCTACCATTAACTCTCTGTGTCAGCAGATGGGTATTGCTAAAACTACCTTACTCAGATACCAGGATACCCTGATTAGGCTTGGTCTGATTAAAAATATAACCAGGGGTAAATCTACTACCGGTCATTATAGAAATAATATCTACCAGATTACCCCTCTTGAAGAGCTCTCAGAGCCTCCGGATCAGGACAATATAATAGAATTCCTTGGTAGCAAAATGAAACCTGATAGGTATCAAAATGATACCTCTATTGGTAGCAATATGATACTTTCTTTGGTATCAAAACGATACCCTAACAATACCAATCTTAACAGTACCAAGGCAACAACAACAAATAGGGAAAAAGATGCTGTTGCTGCTGCCGATTTTAAAAAATTAAAAGAGGAAGGAGAAGAAAGAATGAGAGTAATAAGAGAACGGATGGTTGAATTAGATTTTAAGGAGGAATTTATTGAGAAGATATTAAAAAGATATTCGACCAAGAAGATTGATGAAAAATTAGATTTACTGTTGGAGAGGAAAAACATCCAAAGCCCTGCCGGCTGGTTGAGAGCTGCCCTGAAGAATGATTTTCAGGACCGGGAACAAGAAAGATATGATGAAGAACCTGTAGAACAGGTATCTCGACAAACTCCCCTCCCCCAGCTTAATTCCCCGCCCT
>NMQN01000303.1 GCA_003575245.1 Candidatus Atribacteria bacterium 1244-E10-H5-B2
CGTCGCGGATGTTTAAAGGGCAGTATCACCCAGCCTATCTGCATAAAGGAAACGATTGAAAACCCGGTATATGTCGCTACTAGCATCTCAGAACCTTTTATCTTGTTGAGAAGCATTCCGTATACCCACCCGGATAGGACTGCAAAAGGTATTGATATAAGTACTGCTGAGATGAAGCCGTAACCGAGGTATTTTGAAGTCAACCCAAACTCGATTGCCAAAAGGCTGCCTAACAGCCCGCATATTATACCTATAGGCAGAGCAAAGTTTGGACCGGTACCACATTGTATAGACGGAACCATGGCCAGAGCCAGGATACCAAACATGCCAAATCTTCTGATTACATCGGAAGCTATTAAGTAAACTGGGAGTTTTAAAATCACTGCCGCTATGCAAACCGTAACAAATAGCATTGTAATTATAATCCTCGGAAGACCAAATGTATTTAAATATTTCTTAATAATTTCAATCATATTATATGGTCTCCTTACTTTGCATCTTTCGATATTCTCCTGTCATCATCAATCCAAAGTTCCTATCACTATCACTGGGCTTGAGAATGCCCTCAACTTTTCCGCCATAAATCATCGCTATCCTGTTGCATATGGAGCGAAGCTCGACCAGTTCGCTGGAGGTTATGACTATGGTCATTCCCAATTCCTTGTTCAGTTTTACCAGTAAATCAAGGATCAGTTTTTTTGCTCCTATATCTATCCCCCGGGTTGGCTCGGATACGAACAGCACCTCGGGGCCCAGAGTTAAAGCCCTGGCAACACAGACCTTCTGCTGATTGCCCCCGCTGAGCTGTCTTGTCAACTGCTGGGATTCCATGCACCTTATGTCTAACTCCTTTATCATTTTAGCTGCATGTTCTCTAATTTCCTTGCTGTCCATTTGGTTAAAAAAACCAATTCTTTTCAAATACTTTCCTTTAACCTGCATGGTGGTAACTGCTATATTGAGTTCTACTGAAGAATCTAATAATAATCCTACCCCTCTCCTATCCTCCGAGACAAAGGCCAAGCCCTTATTTAAAGCGCCCTTAGTATTGTTAAGCTCAAACTTTTCGCCTTTTAAGAAAGCTTCGCCTCTGCTTGAACATAGTCCCATAATTCCATTGGCAATACCTACCTTGCCTTGACCGGTAAGCCCTCCAATCCCAAATATTTCACCTTCGATGATTTCTAAATCTACACCTTTTATTCTTTCTCCGGGCATATCAACATTTAAATTTTTTATTTCCAGGATGACCACTTTATCTCCGCGATCCTCCGTTTGTTCTGACTTGTCGGTTATATCTATTTTTCTTCCCACCATTATTTCGGCAAGCTCCATTACATTTGTATCTTCTTTTTTTCTGGTCGCAGCCAGCTCACCATTCCTTAAGATAGTAATATTGTTCGCCACCTGCATAACTTCGTCCAACCTGTGGGTTATAAAAAGTATGGCTATTCCTGTTGCCGTAAATCTTTTCATAGCAGCTATAAGTATATCGGCTTCGCTTTCGGTAAGCACCGCAGTGGGTTCATCAAACACCAGAAGTTTAATCCCAGTTTTGTCTATCTCCCTGGCAATTTCCACAAACTGCATATGTCCCACAGGAAGCCCTGCCACCGTTACCCATTCTTCAATACCAAGCCCTAACGTATTCAGGGATTTTCTTGCATCATTACTCATTGACCTTGCATCCAGGGTCTTTAATTCTTCATTTTTGGATAGCCTGCTTACAAAATTGTCCTTTGTTGTCTCTCTGTTGAGTTTTATATTTTCAGTAATTGTAAAATTAGGTATAAGCATAAACTCTTGATGCACCATCCCGATACCCATTTTAATTACCTCATTTGGTGATTTTATGTCTACTTTCTCATCGCCTATATAAACTTCACCTGTAAACCCACCTGTTGAGTGTATCACCGGCATGCCAAAAAGCACATTCATAAGCGTCGATTTGCCGGCGCCGTTTTCTCCAATGAGCGCGTGTATTTCTCCGGGCTTAACTGATAAATTCACTCCCTTTAGAACTTTATTCCCATAATAATCCTTCTCGATATTCTTCATTTGCAGTGCATACTCTGTTGCCATTCAGGTCACCACCTTCTAAATCAACCAAAAGGTAAGGTTGCCTTTTACAGCAACCTTACCTTTTCTATATTTGGTCGTCTGTTTTTAGTTTATCCTAAAAATTAAGGAAATCTATCAATATTGTATAGTAGTTGTCATAGAACGTGCCACCTTCTTCCAGATTGTTCAGGTTAACTTTAACTCCTGAATACTCGAAAAGTTTCTCAGATAATTTAGGAATATCCATTTTACCGTCGGTTTCTCCGTTAATCCAAGCCTTAGCATATTCTGCCGAGCCTTCGATCATCATCATGGAAACCGGCACAGGCCAGGTGGAGGTTCTTCCAGTCATTCCCTTTTCAGCCATTATCCTGGTAATCTCGGCTACCACAAAATCGATATCACCCTTCTTATCTTCGGGTATTCCTATATTTAATGCCGATGGGAATCCATGAAAAGGCGATGGGCAGCAGGGCTGCGGATAGATAGCTCCTGTTTCCACTACAGCGCTAATCAGCGGTACTTGCATTGAGCAGTTTGTGCTGAATAAGGCTGTATCTTTGCCGTACTTCGCAACCATTCTCGGAACATCTTCCAGGATATACTGTTGGGCCCCTGGAATTCCTGCGTCGCCGGTGGGGTCTGGAGCTGTAGCATCTACAAACTCAAGCCCAATCCTTGCACACTCGGACTTCATTAAATCCCTTCTTGCGGAAAGAAGAGGGTAGGACATGTGTCTCGGGAATGAATAGTGAACAAAAACTTCTGCTCCCTGAGCCTTGGCCTGAGCCGGTATCGCAACACCCATCCCCATCTCATCCAACTGCATTACTATATCAGCTCTGGCTGATATAACCGGCGGGTCGTCCTGGGGCTGTCCTACTATGATAAGAAGGTCGTCCCTTATTTCCTTAACACTGTCTATACCCGGTGCGGTACCCGGACATGCCTGGCAGATAATCAACGCTTTTACATCCGGGTCTGACGCCATACTTACCAAATTAGCTATTGTAGTTTCCTGCTCATCCATGAACTTGTCCGGGAAAGTCATATGAATTACATGCTCCTCCCCGTATTTGGCAAGAACATTTTGTGCTGCCCTGTACTCTTCCTCGTTTTGCGTAACCGTGTTAGTCATTATGCCTATTTTCCATTTGTCGGTTCCCTCTTGTCCTAGTGCTGAATATGCTGCTAAAGATAAGCAAATTACTACTATTAATATTAATAATGTAATTTTGTTAATTTTTTTCATTTTAATTAATCTCCTTTAAAATTTTTTAAAATATACTATTTATAAGAATCTTACATAAAAAAATATTTCTTATAATCACCTCCTGTTGTTCAGTTGCAGTGCATTCACGAACTAGCTCCAATTTTTCCTTTATCGCTAGTAGTGCTTGATTTGCCTCATCTATGTTGATTATGTCTGATTTCTTTGCCGGTCTTCCCTTTTGTCCTCCAATTTTTCTATATAAATAAGTAGATTTACTTCTAATGCCTCCCATATCAGAGCTAGCGTTCAACTGCTTTTTACTTTCCCCGATTTCATCCAGGCTGAAGTACTATTTTTCTATTTGTTTATGTAAAAGAAAAGAATCAATATGTTCATCGTTAGTGAGATTAATGTTATTCTAAAGATACTCTAATATTCCTAATATGTTCACTCATCAATTCTTTCGCTTTTTCGGCATCTCGTTGTTTAATTGCCTGGACCAAATCCCTGGTAGTTTCAATGGTATTTTCCCTGGTATCTTCGGATATTTTAATAATCTTCTGAGTCTCCTTATATAGCATTTCTACTATAATTTTCATTAATCCATTCATGATGGGATTATGGGTTGCTTTAGCTATGGTTAAATGAAATTGCAAATCTTTAACGAAAAAGGTATTTGTATCCTTAGAATTACAAATTTCATTAAAAACCCTTTCAATTACATCGATTTCTTCCTGGCTTGCATTTGCAGCTGCTAATCGAGCAAACTCGCCTTCTAACATAATTCTTGCTTCCATGAGATAATCTAAAGAATAATTAGAGAATTCCGAAAAAAAATTAACGATTTCATCATATTGGGTAGCTATCTCTAAAATATAGGTTCCTTTACCTTGAATTACCTCGAGATAACCAGAAAACGACAGCGCTTTAATCGCTTCTCGAACCGAAGTTCGACTAACTCCTAAAAGAGAAGCCAGCTCTCTTTCGGAAGGCAGTTTTTCTCCGGGTTTTAAAATGCCCTTTTTTATTTGGTTTTTTATCTGTTGGACAATTACTTCTAAAGTAGATTCCTTTTTTATTGTTTTGAAACTCATTTTAACACCGCCAGTAGGATATTATTTTTATTATGTGGTATGTTATCTTGTGGTATGACCTCTTACCTGTCTAATAATTTATCATATTTTTTTAAATTTGTAAACAATTTATTTTAAAAATATGATATTTCTATAATTTTATATATCTACTCGATAATTTCTTAAAATATGATAAAGATATCCATCGAGGAACGTCCCATCTGTCGTTCTAATTTATATGTCCGCCGGAGGAGTAATAATTAATTCGACTCGATTAATGGGATATTTCAAAGAAAAGGTAAAAAATAGGAAAATTGGGCGCGGGAAAGCCTTGTAAAACAAGGGTTTCAAGGGTAGGTTGCATATTTTTGAGTATAGGCATTGTGACCTATGTCCGATAAATGTCCGAAATATGTCTAATATGTCCGATAAATGTCTGTTATAACAATTCGTACTTTCGCCCCTTCTTCTCGCCAAGTTCTTTTAGAATGTATGTATGGGGTCAGGTCTCAACATTTGACATACTATAATTTCTTAAAATATGATAAAAGCGTAATAAAAAACTACCTCTTGCCATATTTTAATAATTTTAGAAGATACTAAGGAGCCTGGACTTATAAATCCCCTTACGAAAATCTATAAAAAGTTAACGAATTACTGAGCAAGTACAACCGTCTATTGTCACATTAATGCCA
>NMQN01000264.1 GCA_003575245.1 Candidatus Atribacteria bacterium 1244-E10-H5-B2
AAAAAATCCTCCCTTTATTTTTCTATCTTCCTTCTTCTTCTTTAAATAACTCACCAACTAAACATCTAAAATCTCTCTCCAAGTCCTTAGAATTAGCGAATATAGATAATAATTTTATAAGTAATATCGGATCTAAAGTGCATCCTGAACATCCCGCATTAATTGATACATCATAACCTGTTTCCACATACCATTTAACTATCTCTGTCGCCCTAGCTTCATCTATTTTTATCTCACGAAAATTCTTCAGCTTTACTATAAGTTTCCTTTTGTCTTTTATTGGTTCTTTCGATTTACCCAATTCCTCTAATTCCTTCTTTCCTAACAAGTATTCAAATTCTGGTAGTAACTTTATACTCACAATTGACCCATCTTCTGCATCTTCTTCGAAGGTCCGGATATTGCAGTCTCTCCGGGGACATTCCATAATAAAAGTACTCCTGTCATCTGATAAACCAACCTGCCCCATAACTAACCCGTGGACCGGGCAGCACCCTTCTTTTAATCGTTTCAATCTATCATCACTGCTCTGTTTTCTCATCTTTCAAACTCCTTTTGTATTTTTGCCCCAATACATATATTTTTTTCTTCCCTGGCGGTGTTCTTCAATTTCTTTATTGGATAGATCACACCAACCAACGCCAGCATAACAGGCAATTCCTATTATAGGCTTTCTTATTTCTTCTGATGATAGTGATAATCTAATATAGTTTTTAGGGCATTCGTAGACCCATTCCCCGTAACCTTCACAATAAAAATTCTCCGTAATTGGCTTGGGGAATTTCATTTTCTTCAGTTCTGCCAGAGTTATTTCTGCTGGTTCTTGACTATTTTCGACTAATACCATACGGGCTTTATCCCACCGCCGGCAAAATTCCATTTGGGCCTCATAATCGTTCCGGCTATGTTTATAATGCACACACTCTCGATCCCTCGTTTTAACTATATCTGACTGGTTTAAAGTCTCACGTCTTCCATATTTTTGATAGCGGGACCAGGAAGGGTATTTCGAGAAGAATTTACACCGGCCTATAAATACCATCTTGTCAGCACTTATTTCTTTAACTTCTTCATACATTTTAAAGGCCTGCTTCATCTCCTTTATAGTAAACAATTTAAAGTTTTTACAGCTATAACAGGTCTTATTATTCATTTTTCCCATTAAACTAATCTCCTTTCAAGGGACAGGTAATATTTGATTAAAGACCTGCTCCCCTGAGCAGAAAGGGGAGCAGGGAAGGCAATCCGGGCCCCGTAGCGAGAAGTCCGGACCGCCTAAAAGATTCTGCAGGGCTTGCACTATCTTTTCTCCTAGATATAAAAACTGCTTGCTAAGATGTTAAGATAAGATAGTATATTATTTATCTTTTTCAGGGTACTAATTAGTTATACTATGTTCCCACTTTTTTCACACCCTTCATAAATCTTATTAATCATTTTAATAACAGTAGTCTCTGTTCAAATTTTGCGTTTTTTTCTGAATCTCTCTTCTCCTTTTTCTCTGTTCCTATTCTTAATATTCCTATAATAATTAATACTCTATACTAATAATTAATACTCTAATAAAGAAGGATTAGAATTAGTTAGAGAATGATAGTTATAATGTTTCGACATTTTGCACACTTTAAAAAATCTTATTAATCATCCTAAACGTTGTGGTTCTTCCCTTTCCTGCCCTTAATAACAATGCTTTTAATTCTTCTGGTTTGTAACTCAATTTCAATGTATCTTCAAAAGTATCAGGAGATCTTTTATCATCGAGAATAGCATCTTCTTCATCTCTGAACTTCCAATCGATCTCTATAGACTTTGCAAATCTCTCAACTAAATATGACTTACTCCTTTTAGCAATTCCTAATTGATCCAGTTTCTCCAAATATTGGTTATAGTTTCTTTGACTCCATTCGATTAATAGATCACTGTGAATGGTTATAAAGTCTCTTAGCTTACGAGGATAGCAATATTTAATAAGATGAAATAAAAACTTCATCTCTGGCGAATTACCCTTAGTGATCCTGATAATATCTGCAATGTCTGGCTTGGTAATATAACCATGATAACCAAGATGAGTGGAATCGGGGTAAATATATGAATATTCATAGGTACTATAAACTCTTTCTACCTGTCGATTTATCTCTTTCCTTACACTTTCAGGATATTTTTTAATATCCTTAGAAAAACCATTATGCTTCTTCCTGATCCAGTTCCAAATAATTTTCTTTGTTTCTTCTATGGGAACATTTATTCGCCATAAATAATACGAGACTTTAAACTGTGCATCATGTCGGCTATTCGATGTTTGCAAACCATACCTGAGAAGATTCTTGCCTTCTTCAAAAACACTGGACGTGTTAAATATCTTAGGTGTATTGGGTGTATTAGGTGTATTAGGATCTATGGCTTTAATAATCCTGGGATCTTTAACAACCTCAATGCTTTTAATATCTTCAATGCCTTTAAATTTCAGATTGAGCCTTTCTTGTTGGTTAGGAACAACTGCCAAATCAAATTCAATTAACCTTTTAAACCAGTATAATTTATCCTCCCAATTCTTTAACTGGATATATTCAGGATCTAAACATTCTTGATTATATCCGAAGGGCAGTCTAGCAGTTCTATTAGCTTGTGGATAGATTTCAATATCATTCTGTTTAACGAATTGTTTAAATGTATCTTGTAATAACCTAACCGTAGGAGGTTTATTCTTATAAGCAGGTTTGCCAAGCAAATGATAGCTATTTGCACTCTCGCTGGAACACAACATACTATTTTTACAATCAAGCCCCAATTTGCTTCTAATCTCTTTTACTCTTTCTTTAGTCACATCATCAAGATCGACGAGGAAATGATCAGGATACCACTTAGCCAATACTCCAATAATATACTTCCGTGATAGGTGCAATTTTATTAGTGCGTCAGTTAATGCTTTTTTTCTGGTTTTCCAGCCATCTTTAAGTTTTATTGTATATCTGGGTATCCTCTGGATGAAGGTTTTTTCGTATTCCTGGAAACTTGACTCATCTTCTATTCTAATTATGGTTTCTATTTCGTTTACAATTTCTATTTTATTTTTCTTTCTGCTCATATAACGTTACCCTTTGATATCCTTCAATTGTTCTTCACCGATATTTCTGCATTAATTTTTCTTTTTTTCTTTTATAAAAATCGTCAGATTCTCTTCTCAACCCATCCCTGTTAATTTTAAAAATCTTGGCTATTTTTGTAATTATATGGTCCGGTGTATGAATGGCCGCATTCTCCCATTGGCTCAACTTAGCTTGGGAAATATCCAGCATTAACGCCAATTTCAGTTGCGAAATTCTTTTGTCTATCCTCAACTTCCTGATAGGGTGTTCTTCTCTGTTCAATTCTTCCATCTCCTTTCTAATGAAAAAGGGCCCTGCTGGTTTTTCCCCAGAGCAAGGCCCTCATTCATTTAAATCTGCATAAAATACTTATAAAATTAAAAATGGAGGTGCATAATCTGTAGTCCACAATATAAGAAATCAGATTAATCTCCTTGCTTGTTAGCGCACTGATAGCTTCCAGCGTTTTTTTATATTTTTTAAGTTTATAAAATAATATACCATAAAATTTTAGAAGTCAATACTTTTTAATTAAAGAAATTTGTTTTTTTGATTTTTCTCTCCTTTTTAATGACCTCTGCAGGCATTGATCACTACAATATTTCTGATCCCCCTTGCTTTCAATGTAAAGCCTTTTACAATCATCAGCAGAGCAAACTCTAACTTTTACCCTATCTTTAATAACCTGAAAAAGCCAATAATATAGAAAATCTAGCCCCCTGCCTGTCAAACTGCTTTTTTTCCAATCTTTAATAAATGCCAATGTTAAATTAAAAGAAATAGTAGGAATCTCACTGCTTTCTAAATAAGATCTAAAAAAATGTTGCCAGGTTCTTAATCCAGAGGAGATGCTTTCGTCCTCAAAAAATGATAAGTTATTATAAAAATAAACTGGGAGGAAAGATATATCCTTAATAAAATCATCTTCTGAATAGACCGTTCTTTCTTCTAAAAACATATCTAGTTGTTTTTTTAAGGCATGCAGGGAATTCTCCCTTTTGAATTTGAAATATCCCTCTCCTGGTGAAAAATAACATAGATATTTACTCTTTTTTCTGGGATTGATCTTCCTAAAAACTTTGTATGACACTTTTTCCAGCATCAATGATTCGCTACCAATTCTAACTGTTTTATTTTCTATCATTTTCTACCTCCTGAATAATCTTTATTAATCTTTCCCTCTTTAATCCAATCTCTCATTAATTCTCTCTTCTTCTCTTCCAGCGCGATCCTGGCTAACCTTGGAGTTTCTCCCTTATCTTCTCTTGTTGTTTAAGTTTATTTTTCATTTAGCTTTTGCCACCTTAACCTTTTTGGATTAAAGATAAGACTTCTATTTACCAGTAAGTCGTCTAACCAGCATACTGTCATCCTGTTTTTCTTTCCATCCCTTTATTATCTCTTCTAAGGCAATTCTGGCAATTTCTGATTTAGCTACCCTTTTATCTTTGTGTTTACCTCTTAAACTTAACCAAGTATTTTCTAAGGCTTCTATTAAATAAACCGGCAGATAAAAAGTGGCCTTGCTGACTTCTACTGTTTTACCAGCATATTGTCTTACTTGTTTACTGATTTGTTGGGATGTTGGATTGTTTCCACCTAAAAAAATATCTGCTCCCTGGCCTTTTATTCTGACTCTTTTAGTCATTTTGGGTCACCTCCTTTGCTAACTCACGGTAAGCATCGGCTACCTCTGATTTTTTGGCATAGATCAAAAGGGGTTCTCCAGCCACTGATGAATCAGCGAATTTTATAGTCCTTTTAATTATGGAGTCATATACTTTTACTCCAAAGACCTTTTTTATCTCTTCTACCACATCGGCTGAGTGGATCGTTCTCATCTGATGCATAGTTCTCAAAATTCTAATGTTGAGTTTGAGGTTCATCTTAGAGCAGATCTTATATATAACCTTATTAAGCTGCCCCAGTCCCCTCATAGCTAAATATTCA
>NMQN01000350.1 GCA_003575245.1 Candidatus Atribacteria bacterium 1244-E10-H5-B2
GGATGTAGGAATATTAGGGAAACTTACCACTATAACTCTTCTTAACCAATATAGCCGAGAATATGAGGAAGAAGCAGATTTAACTGCTACGGATCTCTTAATCAAGACAGGATATAATCCGGTAGGTTTTTTAACTTTTTTAGAAAGATTGTATACCCGGGAAATGTTTAAACCTGAAGTAAATTTAGGGATATTTCAGACTCATCCTGAAACCGAAAACAGGATTAATTATATAAGAAATAAATTAATAGAAAAAGGAATAGATATTGATAGACGAGTAACTACTGATTATCTTAAAGTAGATATCAAATATACATACGAAGAGTCTTTTTGTAATACCACTATTTATATTGATAGTACTGCTATATTGAATTTAACATTTCCGATAGGTCATGAACTTTACCTGAAAACGATAGAAACTGCTAAAAATCTGGATAAATTCCTTAGCATTGATTTGGCCCCCTATGAAATAAATGTTTTAGTAGAAGGAACTACCTCTACGCTCCTGATTCGTAATAATAAAATAATTTCTTTAGATGATTCAGAAACTGCTTTTATAAATAAATCTTCCAGAGAAGTATTAAGGGGAACTCAAGATAAAATCAAACAAGCTTTATGGGAATTTAAACTCGATTTACCCTTTTAATTAATTTATATTTTTAAGATAGAGCTAAAGATAAATCCGTAGATATAAAAAATACGAAGAAATAGTGATAAAAGGAAGGTAAGGAATTTTTTAAAAAAGGGAGTATATTAATAAATTCTCAAAGTTTCATATCTGAAATATTAAAATGGAAGTATTTAAGAATTATCCTAAATAGGCTTTAATTACTTTAGGATTTTTAGCGACTTTATCAGCAGGACCCTCTAAGATAATATTTCCTGTCTCCAAAACATAAGCTCGATGGGCTACTTCTAAAGCCATATGGGCGTTTTGTTCTACCAATAAAATAGTAGTGCCTTCAGCATTTACTTGTCTTATTACTCGGTATATGTCTTGAACTAAAAGGGGGGCCAAACCCATAGATGGTTCATCTAATAACATAAGTTTAGCTCGAACCACTAAACCACGACCTAAAGCTAACATCTGTTGTTCTCCTCCGGATAAGGTTTCTCCAAGTTGAAATTTTCGTTCTTTTAGTAAGGGAAATAAGTCATAGACTTTATTTAAATCTTCTCGAATTGCTATTTTATCTCTTCTTCCCCAGGTAGCAAGTTCTAAATTTTCATGAACTGTCAGTGGTCCAAATATTATTCTTCCTTCTGGGACATGAGCTATACCTAATTTTACTAAATCATATGCTGGTACAGATAATAAGTCTTTATTTAAAAAAGTAATACTTCCGCTCTGGGGTTTGATAAGATTGGAAATGGTGCGTAAAGTTGTTGATTTGCCTGCTCCATTTGCTCCAATTAGGGTTACTATTTCACCTTCTTTGACCTCGAAAGAGATTCCTTTGAGAGCCCGAATTGGGCCATAAGATACATCTAAATTATGTATTTCTAACATCTCTTTTATTCTCCTAAATAAGCTCTAATTACTTTTGGATTTTTTTGTATTTCCTGAGGAGTTCCTTCTGCGATCTGTATTCCAAAATCCATTACCATAATTCTTTCGCAAATTCCCATTACAAATTGCATATGATGTTCTATCAGGAAAATTGTTAAATCAAATTTTTCCTTAATGTGTTTAATTAATTCCATCAGTTTGATAGTTTCATAAGGGTTCATTCCTGCAGCAGGTTCGTCCAGCAAAACAATATTTGGTTCAGTGGCTAAGGCACGAGCAATCTCTAATTTTCTCTGTTCGCCATAGGGCAGGCTTCCGGCAGGGTTCATATAATAAGTATGTAGATCAAAAAGGTGCAATAATTTCATAGCTTTTTTGCTCATTTCTTCTTCTTCTTGATGGTAATTGTCATCTCTTAGTATACCCGAGAGGATACTATAGTGAGTGCGAAAGTGATAGGAAATTATAATATTTTCTAAAACAGTTAAAGTTGGGTAAATGCGAATATTTTGAAAGGTTCGAACAATTCCTTTTTGAGTAATTTTATGCGAAGGCAATCCTCCGATATTTTCTCCCTGAAAGAAAATCTCTCCAGAGGTGGGAGGATATATCCCGGTGATAACATTAAATACAGTAGTCTTACCTGCACCATTAGGCCCGATAAGACCAACTAATTCTCCCCTTTTAATTTTAGTATTAAATTTTTCAACAGCTTTCAATCCACCAAAATAACAACACATATCTTTTAATTCCAAGACCGTCATTTAGCTTACCTCTTTTCTTTTGGGAATTAAAAACGAAAATTCACGATTACCAAAGATACCACTCGGTTTCCTTAACATTAATATAATTAAAAGCAATGGATAAATAACCATTCTCCATTGTTGGAAGTTAATTACCCTTAAAAATTCTGGAAGAATTGTAAGTCCGGTAGCAGCTAAAATTGAACCGGTAATACTTCCCATTCCTCCAGCGTAAAGAAAGATAAGGTAATCAATTGATTTAATAAAACTGAAATTATCAGGATGGATAAATCTTAAGACATGAGCAAAAAGTCCACCGCCTACCCCGGCAAAAAAAGCACTAAGACTAAAAGCAATGATTTTATAACGAGTAGTATCAATACCCATAGTTTCGGCTGCAACATCATTTTCTCTTATAGAAAGACAGGCTCTGCCGTGGGTAGAGTAAATAAAATTACGCATTATGATAACTGATAATATGGCGATAATGTATACTAACCAGAATTTAGAAAGATTTGGTATAGTGGATAGTCCCCGGGGTCCATTTATTTTAGCAATAGTTTCTGAAAATCTAACTAACCCTATTTGGTTTAAAAAGGCAGCAATCTCATCAGAGCTGCGAACAATCGAGCGAATTACTTCACCAAAAGCTAAGGTAACTATAGCTAAATAATCCCCTTTTAATTTTAAGGTGGGTAAGCCGAGGAGATATCCGGAAAAAGCAGCCATTAATCCTCCCATAATTAGGGAAAAAATAAAAAGTGCTAATTGAGGAAAATAAGCCATTGTTGATGCCTTAAAAAGAACAGTAGTGAAATAAGCCGAAGTATAAGCGCCAATACACATAAAACCTGCATGACCAATAGAAAATTGACCGGTAAATCCATTAATTAAATTCAAACTTACAGTCATCATAATATTTATCAAGCAAAACATAATAATCTGCATATAATAACGAGTAAGCAGGCGAGGGGCAATGGGGATACTTCCATTAAATATCTCAAATAATAAATAAATTAGAGCTGTAATTAATATAAACTTATAATATTCTTTAATTAAATTAAAAATTTTCTTTATAATTTTCATAAGTCTATACCTTTTCCTTGGTAAATTTTCCTAAGAGCCCTGCTGGTTTAAAGATTAAAACTACTATAAGTATTACGAAAGCAATTCCGTAACCAAAATTTGAATTAATGGAAGTGGCAAAGGTTTCTGAGACACCCATCAAGTAGCTCCCCAACATAGCTCCCGGGATATTCCCGATACCGCCTAAAACTGCTGCTATAAAAGCCTTAAGGCCAGGCCAGATTCCCAGGTAGGGTGATTGCAATTGCCCATAGGTTAGGGCAAATAATGTCCCCGAAGCAGCAGCAAGAGAAATGCCTATACCAAAAGTTATGGAAATGATTTTATCTATATTTATGCCCATCATTAAACAAGCATCTTTATTAAAAGCTACTGCCCGCATTGCCTTTCCTATCATAGTTTTCTTTACAATATATTGTAAAGCTATCATAAGAATAATGGTTATTACAACGTCTAAAATCTTTATATTACTAATAAATATTCCACCAATATTGTATGTTTTTTCGGCAATTAATGCGGGGAAGGGGATATATTTTGGACCAAAGACAATCTTATTTAGAGGGAAGGGGACATTTTGCGGCGATAGAGCAAAAAAGTTCTCTAAAAAAAGAGAAACACCTAGAGCAGTGATTAAAGCCGCTAATCTGGGCTTAAACCTTAAAGGTTTATAAGCGATTTTCTCAATGGCCATCCCAAATAGAGCGGTTACGGCCATAGAAAAAATCAAAACTATTATAAAAGGATACCTGAAATTATGGGCCATTAGATAATTGCCTAAAAAGCAAGAGATGTAAGCCCCAAACATAAAAAGGTCACCATGAGCAAAATTAATGAGCCTGATAATTCCATAGATCATAGTGTAGCCTAAAGCAATCAAGGCATAAATACTTCCCAGCTGGATTCCATTTACTAACTGTTGCAGAAAGGCTTGAATTCCAAAAAATAATATATATAAAGTTAAAAAGAATAGGGTAATTGCGGAAATAAAAGCATATTTTTTCCAATTAGGAAATTTTTCATAAGCTAATATTTTTTTGTTGATAGAAGAAGAAATTTGTTTTTTAGTCATATCCGCTCCGTTTCTTTTGGAAGGTGTTTTTCCTATTTCTGTATATAATACATCAGGACATTGCTTTTTGCAATGTCCTGATGATGTAGAGTTGATTTAATATCCAAAAAATATTTTTTGGATTTATTTATGTTTTTATGGTTGGACGAATTTTTGGAAGACGAATTCACCGTTTTCCACTTTAATCATCGCCGCTTTTTTAATAGGATCACCATATTCATCAAAAGTGATTACACCTGAAACACACTCTAAATTAGTTGCTGCTATGGCATCTCTAATAGCTGCTCTATCTAAAGAACCAGCTCTTTCCAGGGAATCGATTAGAATCAAAGCAGCATCATAGGCTAAAGTGGCTAAAGAATCGGGGATTTCTCCGTAAACTTCTCTGTATTTACTAACAAAATTTTGTACTAGTGGTCTGGGATCTTTCGGGGAGTAATGGCTACAGAAATGTCCTCCTTCTACTGCTTCTCCACCAAGTTTAGTGAATTCTGCAGATTCCCATCCATCTGCTCCTACAAAAGGAACGGTTATTCCTAAACCTCGGGCCTGTTTAGCCATTAAAGCGGCAGCAGAATAATATGCATCTAAAAAGATTACGTCCGGATTAGCAGACCTAATATTGGTTAATTGAGCAGAAAAATCAACGGTTTTACTTTCTTCAGTAAAAGATTCATAAGCCACTACCTTGCCCCCTAATTTTTCAAAACTTTCTCTAAAAGCCTCAGCCAGTCCTTTAGTGTAGTCGTTAGCGTTATCGAAAATAACCGCTGCAGTTTTTGCTTTTAGGTCTTCATAGCTGAAGGTAGCAACTACGGCACCTTGGAACGGATCAAGGAAACAAGACCGGAAAATATAATCGCCGGTTCTTGTAACTTGAACAGCAGTTGAAGTAGGGCTAATAACTGGAACGCCAGAATCTTGGGCAATAGGAGCACCGGCTAAAGTACAACTGCTCATTACCGAGCCAAGAATAGCATATACTTCATCTTGATCAATAAGTTTACGAAAGGCATTAGCTGCTACTTCGGGAGAACCCTGATCATCTTCAAAGATATAATGGATTAAATATTTCTCTCCTCCGATATCAATTCCGCCTAAGTCATTTACTTCATCAAAAGCTAATCTGCAACCATTACGAGTGGATGCTCCATAAGTAGCTGCTGCTCCTGTTAAGCAAGCTACACCACCAACTTTAATCATTTTTGCTGAAGCAACTGAAAGAGAAAACATAAAGATTACTAATATCAAAAACACTAATAATTTCTTATTCATTTTTTTAACCTCCCTTTAATAATTTTATTTTTTATTAATTTAAGTAAAATCTCTGAAGCTATGTTTGTATGTTTAATTGTTAATTGGCAATCGCCCCCCTTTTTTTTAGTAAATAGACTTGGAAACAAGGTTGAAATTATTAGGATATATTTACCTTTTAACTAATTTATAAAAAAACCTGAGGAATTAGTTCTAATTTATGGAACCTATCCTTCAGGCTTTTGTCCTAAAAGTGTGACATTTATAAATAAATGCTTTATACCGCTCGGTCCAGGCTTCTTTAAGAAGAACGGAACCCTAGGTACACTCCCATTATAATATGTTTGATTTTGAAAAAATCTTACCATGCCCGATTATAATTGTCAAGTTTTCGTATGGGGGAATAATGTTTTTTATTAATTTATAAGAGATAGTCGAGTGAAATTTATTTATATTATTAATTCATAAATTTTATAAATTGATTTTTTATTATATTTGAAAAGGTACGGGAGTAAAAGATAAAACACAGAAAATTAAGGCGAAGATTCCCAATATTTTTCTTCTTTTGTCTAAAGGGGTGAAATCATCTAATGGTGGAGGGTGACGAAATCCAAATACAAGTAGTAAGACAAATAATAAGGTCCACGCTGGATTAACAAATATACAGATAAGGCCTAAAATACCCAAGGTAGCATAGTAAGCAATTTTACTATTTTTACCGAACAAGGAATAAATTATGTGCCCGCCATCTAATTGTCCAACAGGAAGAAGATTTAAAGCAGTTACAAACAATCCCACCCAACCCGCATAAGCTATAGGATGCAGGATTATGTCCTGGCCTTCGGAAAGATGACCGAACATTATTTTTTCTATAAGTGAGAATAGTATGGAGCTTCCCAGAGGAATAACCGGTCCTTCGATTTCTGAAATTACTGCTACTTCTGATAATTTAAGCCCGATTATTATAGTAGGAATAGTGAGGACTAAACCTACAAAAGGGCCAGCTATCCCGATGTCAAATAAAGCTTGACGATTGGGCATAATTCCTTTCATTTTGATAACCGCCCCTAAAGTACCAAAAGGAGATAGAGGGAAGGGGATAAAAAAGGGAAGAGTGACTTCTACGCCGTGTCTTCTGCTAACAAAAAAATGGCCTAATTCGTGAGCAAGTAGAATAGTGATTAAAAATAAAGCATACCAGATACCACCTACAAAAAAACAAGAAACTATAGTTAGAAGAAATAAGGTTAAGTGTAAAATTAATCTTTACCTCGTTAGGTTATATTATTTTTCATCGTAATAAATTTATTATATATTATTCTTCTTTATTTATAAAGCTATAATTCATATCACGTATCGTGCATTGCCTAAAGAATAAGAAAAGACTCAGAAAGAAATAAAATAGAATTTTGGTCTTTTTAATTTTTTTGTTTTGGAGTAAAATAAGTATAGTAATAAAATAGTATCGCGTATCGCGTGAGGAAAAAAGCGTAGAGCGTGTAACGTAATTTGCATCTCGTTAAGAAAATGGCAATGTATAATATGTAGGGGCACGATGCATCGTGCCCACAGTAAACGGAAACAATACAAAGACAGAGAGGGCACAATTCATTGTGCCCCTACAAAACCATAAAAACCGTAGGTAAGCATAAGCAATAAAGACGGGGCGGATGAATCCGCCCTCTATATAAAAAAGTTTTTAATTATGATTTTTTCGCTTTTCACTTTAAGTTCTTAATTTTAACGTTGTAGTAATTAAATCTATTGAACCCATGAGGAAATATATGAAAGAAAAAGAGATAGATAATAAGGAAAAAAATACAAAAGAAGTAAGAGCTCATCTTATAATTTCAGGGAGAGTGCAGGGAGTGGCTTTTCGTTATTATGCCCAGGATATTGCCCAAAACTTGGGAGTAAAAGGGTGGATTAGGAATTGTTGGGACGGTAAGGTAGAGATAGTTTTAGAGGGAGAGGGAGAGGAAGTAAAAGAATTGGTAGATTGGTGTTACCATGGACCAGAGAGTGCGGTTGTAGAAAAGGTAGATATAAAATGGGAGGAATATAGAGGAGAATTCAATTCTTTTGGTATCAGAGGATGATAAAAATTTATCATTAAAATAATAAAAAAATAGAGGATTTTCTTATCTTAATGTCGAATTATAACAGTAAAAAGAAGATTATAAAGAAAGAGTAAAATTATGAGATTAAATTATAAAATTAAAAGTGAAAGGCTATGGTTAAAAAGAAAGTACTTTAAAGAAATGATTAATTTTACATTCAGCAACAAAAATAATAGATACTGAATTAAGAATAAATTTTCATATTTTAAGTTGGCATTTAAAATTTTAGAATTTATTTATTAAGGAGGAGGAAGTTAAAATGTGGATTATTTTGGGAGGGATAGCAGCTATAATTTTAGGGGTATTAGGATTAATCGAATGGTGGTTCTTGTTCTTGAAAGCTTTAGCAGCCTTGGTGCCTTTTATTTTATTGATTAGTGGAATATTTGCGGTAATAATAGGCATAAGTTCTGTAAAAGAAAGAGCAGAAGAGAAAAGAGAAGAAGATGCCGAGCAATCTACAGAAAGCGATAAATCCTAACCTGTAACAAGATAAACGGTGTATAAATTAATATATAAAATTTAGAAGGATTTTAAAAAGTGAGCAAAGATTTTAAACCTAAACTGAAAAAGCCGAGGTTTAAAGAAGATTTAGAAATTGCTGTAACTATATTAATAATGATTTCGATTTTTTATGGGCTAACGTATTTTGGGGTTGATAAAATATTGAGTACAGCAATTGTAGCCTTATTGGGAATTTTAATGGAGGTAGCCAGACAGGTTTTTTCTCAAGTTATATTTATCATTCAATCAATTCCTTATATAGGGCCGATTATAGCTAAAGTAATAGTTTGGCCCTTCTTTATTACTATAAATGCAGTGGCTTATCTGGTTACTTTAACCTTTATCAGAGTTAAAGGGGTTAAAGAAGTAGCTAACGCCAAGCTCTTAACTGCTGTTTTTCTTATCGGAATATTATTAGGATTTATTTTAGGCCGGGTTGTTAAGTTTATATAGTTGGTTAGCTGGTTAGTTAGTTAAATTAGTCGTTAGTGAATAGTGAATAGTTGTTAGTATTAAATACAGTAATGTGTGATGAGTAATGAGTGATAAGGAAAGAGATGTAAGATGCACATATTAGCGTGGAGTGTATAGCGTTTAGCGGCGGGTAGAATACGGTGAAAGGTAATATGTGATGAGAAAATTACCTGTTATCTAAATTAATCGTGGAGAAAGAGATGATCAAAGTAAAAAAGAAATTTATTCCCGTGAAATATCTAAAGATGATTATCCTTCTTTCAAAGAATTTGTAGAACGGATTGCCAAAAAAGATACCCAAGAGATAGTTTTAAAACAATGAACAAAGTCGGATAAATAAAAGTTGACAAAATTACTCATATATAATATAATTTTTTCACCCGGTTATTTAGGAAGAGGGAAAAGGAGGAAAATGGTTTTATGAAAAGGATTTATATGGATCATGCAGCAACTACCCCTACGGATGTAGAAGTAGTTAAGGCAATGAAACCCTATTTCTCTTTAAAATATGGGAATCCCAATAGTATTCATTCCTTTGGACAGGAAGCAAGAGAAGTAGTAGAAGAAGCCAGAGAAAAGATAGCTCATTTAGTTGGAGCAAATCCTTCAGAAATTGTTTTTACTGCCGGAGGGACAGAGGCAGACAATTATGCTATAAAAGGAATAGCCTGGGCTAATCAAAAAAAGGGGAATCATGTTATTACTTCGAAGATAGAGCACCATGCTGTACTGCATTCCTGTCAGTTTTTAGAGAAACAAGGGTTTAAGGTTACTTATTTACCGGTTGATAAATATGGCCTGATAGACCCCGAAGATGTGAAAAAAGCGATTACCGATAAGACGATACTGGTTACAATTATGCATGCTAACAACGAGATAGGCACTATCGAACCGATTAAAGAAATCAGTAAAGTAGTAAAAAAAGCAGGAGTATATTTTCACACTGATTCGGTCCAAACTACCGGGCATATTCCTATAAATGTCAATAATTTAGGAGTAGATATGTTATCGATGTCCGGACATAAATTTTACGGTCCTAATGGCGTAGGGGTGCTGTACTTAAGAAAGGGAACAAAGATAGTCACTTTGATAGATGGCGGTGCTCAGGAAAAAAATAGAAGAGCCGGTACAGAGAATGTAGCCGGGATAGTTGGGTTAGGGAAAGCTGCCGAGCTGGCAGAGAAGAGGTTGCTGCAGGGCAAAGAGGATGAAGTAGTAAAATTGAGAGATAAATTGATTAAAGGTATTACAGAAAAGATAGATCATACCCGTCTAAACGGTCATCTTACAAAAAGACTGCCAGGAAATGCTAATTTTTGCTTTGAATTTATTGAAGGAGAATCGATGTTGTTAAGTTTGGATATGGAAGGTGTTGCAGCTTCCAGTGGTTCGGCCTGCACCTCTGGTTCTTTAAAGGCATCACATGTATTATTGTCTATCGGGCTCCCTCCAGAGATAGCCCATGGGTCTTTAAGATTAACTCTGGGGAAAGACAATACAGAAGAAGAAGTAGATTATATGATAGGTCTATTGCCGGGAATTATTGAGAAATTAAAAGCCCTCTCTCCCTTTAAGGGGAATTGGGAAGGCTTGAAAAAATAATAAAAAAATCGGAATTCAGAAGGAGAATGGCTGCATGGGTATGTACAGTGATAAAGTGATGGAACATTTTAGAAATCCTCATAATGTAGGTGAGATTAAAGATGCCGATGGCATAGGAGAAGTTGGTAATCCTGTCTGCGGAGACATAATGAAGATCTATATCAAGGTAAAAGATGATAAGATAATTGATTGTAAATTTAAAACTTTTGGTTGTGGAGCAGCTATTGCTACCAGCAGTATGATTACCGAGATGGTCAAGGGAAAAGACGTTGATGAGGCTTTAAAAATTTCTAACAAAGCTGTTGCTGAAGCTTTAGGCGGACTTCCACCCATTAAAATGCATTGTTCTAATTTAGCAGCTGATGGTTTATCCAAAGCTATCGAAGATTATAAGAAAAAATCTAAGGTCAAGAAATAATAACCAAAAACTAATTTAATTGTATAGGAAAACAGTATCGGGTATATAGTATTGAGTATCGAGTCAAAAAAGAAAAAGAAAGAAAAGAAAGATGCAAGATAGTATTGTGTATCGAGTAAAGATGGTTACCCGGTTAGCCAGTTTACCGGTTACCCGGTTGAAGAATTAAAGCCAGATTGGTTAACTGTGTCAACTAACTCTCATCTTGCAACTGAGAACCTGTATTTGAAATTAACGACCAGTATTAACTGGTCAACTGGCAAACTGAGTAACTGGTTAACTAATTTACTAACGACTAACTTAAGAGGTCTTAGAACGATGACAACATTAAGTGTGAGTGAAGTTTCTTTAATGGCGGCTTTCGTAGCTGGCCTTTTTTCATTTGTTTCTCCCTGTGTTTTACCATTAGTGCCGGGGTATATCTCCTTTGTTTCAGGGATATCTTTAGAGGATATAGAAAAAAGGGAAAAACAAAATAAGAATACCATAATTATAAGTTCTTTATTTTTTATTCTCGGATTTTCTTTAATATTTATTCTTTTAGGAGCTACTGCTACTTTTTTAGGTAGTTTTTTATTAGAAAAAGCCTTTATTTTAAAGAAAATAGGGGGAATTATAATTATAATTTTTGGTATACATATGTCAGGTCTATATAGAATAAAATTTCTAGATTATGAAAAAAGGGTTTACAGTAAGACCAAGCCAGTTAACATTATAGTAGGCCCCTTTTTAATG
>NMQN01000369.1 GCA_003575245.1 Candidatus Atribacteria bacterium 1244-E10-H5-B2
CAGGAGGGGGAAATATCTTTAGAGGCCAAGAGGGGAGCGAAAAAGGTATAAATCGGGTTTCGGCTGATTATATGGGCATGTTAGCGACAGTTATTAATGCTTTAGCCCTTCAAGATTCTTTGGAAAAATTAAATATTGAAACAAGAGTACAAACTGCAATCGAGATGAAAGCAATTGCTGAACCATATATCAGAAGAAGGGCTATTAGACATTTAGAAAAAGGCAGAATAGTAATTTTAGCTGCTGGAACAGGGAATCCTTACTTTACCACAGATACTGCTGCTGCCCTAAGAGCAATAGAGTTAAATGCAGAAGCAATTCTTAAAGCTACAAAAGTTGATGGTATATACGAGTCTGACCCATTAAAAAATTCAAAAGCAGTAAAATTTAATAATTTAGGATTTCTCGAGTTCCTAAATAAAGGTTTAAAGGTTATGGACGCAACCGCTATATCCTTATGCATGGAAAACAATATTCCAGTAATCGTTTTTAATCTTAATACTGTTGGAAATATTAGAAGAGTTGTATTTGGTGAAAAAATAGGAACAATCGTGAAGGGGGAATAAATATGCTATCTGATTTATTAGATGCAACAAAGGTTAAAATGGAAAAAACAATTACAGCATTAAAAGATGAGTTTGCGCACATAAGAACAGGAAGAGCTTCTTCTGTATTAGTAGATCGGATAAAAATATCCTATTATGGTACACCAACTCCTCTCAAACAAGTAGCAAATATTTCAATTCCAGAATCAAATTTAATAGTTATTCAACCGTGGGATAAAAATTGCCTTTCTGAAATTGAAAAAGCTATATGGAAATCTGATTTGGGGTTAGCTCCATCTGTTGATGGTAATATTATTCGACTTACAATACCACCACTAAACGAAGAGAGACGAAAAGAATTAGTAAAGCTGATAAAAAAAGAAGCTGAAAATGGGAAAATAAGCATAAGAAACATAAGAAGAGAGATGAATGATTTAATAAAAAAAGATGAGAAAGAACGTAATATTTCAGAGGATGAATGTAAAAACTATCAAAACAAAATCCAAATATTAACAGATGAATATACAGAAAATATTGATAAATTATTGAAACTTAAAGAAAAAGAAATTATGGAAGTATAAAAAAACGTTTTTTAATCATTAAAAAAGGGGAGATTTTGCAGATGGCTTATAAAATTACTGATGAATGTATCAAATGCGGCATATGTGTTGATGAATGTCCTGCAGAAGCAATTTCTGATGGAGAGGAAATTTACCTAATTGATAAAAATAAGTGTACAGATTGCGGATCTTGCGCCGATGCTTGCCCAAGTGAAGCAATAATAAATGAATAAAAATATAACCCCCTTCTAATTTTAATCTATATTAATCTATTTTTTGTTAATATATTTTTAAAGGGGGTTTTTTTATAGGTGATAGTTATTGTTAATTGTAAAAATAATAAAAATGAATTACTTGATATGAGTAAATTGCCTCAGCACCTGGCTATAATAATGGATGGAAATGGGCGGTGGGCAAAGAAAAAAGGATTACCCCGGAGTGTAGGGCACAGGGAAGGGGCAAAAGTAGTTAAAAGAGTTATAGCTGACTGCTTAGATTTTAATATTCCTATATTAACACTTTTTGCTTTTTCTACGGAAAATTGGAAACGTCCTAGAAATGAAATAGCCTATCTACTGAAATTATTTGAAAGAGTTTTGAGTAAAGAAAAAGCAAATTTAATCAAAAATAATATAAAAATAAATTTTATAGGAAGGTTAAACGATCTACCTAACTCGCTTAATGATAAGATGAATGAATTATGTGAATATACCAAAAGGAATAATAAACTTATTTTAAACATTGCTGTTAACTATGGTGGAAGGGCTGAAATTGTTGACGCGATCAATTCCATTATACTAAAAATAGATAAAAAAAATTTAGACATTGAAGAAATTAATGAAGATACTATCAGAGATAATTTATATACCTATAATCTTCCTGATCCTGATCTACTAATTAGAACAGCGGGCGAAATGAGAATTAGTAATTTTATGATCTGGCAAATTGCTTATACAGAATTTTGGGTAACTCCTGTTTTGTGGCCTGACTTTGATAAAAACAATTTAATAGAAGCAATAACAAATTTCCAAAAAAGAGTAAGAAAATATGGAGGAAAAACATAAAAATTTTTTAAAGAGAATCGCGACTATTATTATAGGGGTTCCATTAGTATTTCTAACAATATTTTGGAAAGAATTCCCATTTTTTATTGTTATTATAATAATAGCTTTGTTGGGGTTGAGAGAATTATATAGTATAGCCCAAAAACAAGGATATAAACCATCATATATATTAGGCAGTATACTAACATCTTACTTTATTATTATTTCAGTTTATGATGTTTATAGCTTACATTACCATATTAAGAATATATTTATTACTTTTTTTATTATACTGTCTTTTGTTACGCAACTATTTAAAAAAGATTATTCTAAGGTATTAACTGAGATATCCATTACAATTTTTGGAAGCATTTATTTAGGATACTTATTTTCCTTTATACTAAAAATAAAAGATTTACCCCATGGAAATTATTTTCTTATTTCCTTGTTAATTATTACTTGGGCTAATGATTCCGGAGCTTATCTTATTGGCACTAAACTTGGTAAAAATAAAATATTTCCCAAAATAAGTCCTAAAAAAACTATTGAAGGATCGATTGGAGGGATTATATTTGGTATTGCCGGCACATTTGCCTTAAAAAGCTGGTTAAATTTAACTTTTAATGAATTACTTTCTCTCGGTTTGATTATTTCGATAATAGCCCAACTTGGCGATTTATTTGAATCCGTATTAAAAAGAGGCTCAGGAGTTAAAGATTCAGGGACCTTAGTCCCTGGTCATGGAGGCATATTAGACCTTCTTGACAGTCTAATATTTACAGCTCCTGTATTTTATTATTGTATAACTTTTTTATCTTGATTGTTCAGAAATTTCCTTTTTCTGTCTGTTCTAATTCGTATCTCGTAAATCGTATCTAGTTAAGAAATAAGTAATAGCATTTAGCAAGATAGTGTGGAACCTAGAGTGTATACATTTGGTTATATAGTTAGTTGGTTACCTGGTTAATTGGTTAAGAAAACAGAAGACAGAATCCAGTATTCAGAATTATTTTAAATTATAAAGTTATATTATTTGTTGAGTTATTTTATGTTCTTCTGACTCCTGACTTCTGGCTTCTGAATTCTTAAATAACAATTATGGGTTTTCGCTTTAAGCTTTTCGCTGTATAATGATAATTGAAAACTGAAAAATTGCATTTAAAACTAACGACTATTCAATAAGAACATATTTTTAAAAGTAAAGGATTTATTTATGAGAAAAAAAATAGTTATATTAGGTTCAACAGGTTCAATAGGGCAAAAAACCTTAGAAGTTATACGAAAATATTCAAATGAATTTGAAGTAGTAGGTCTAAGTGGTTGGGAAAATACGACTTTTCTTAAGGAGCAGATAAGTTTTTTTAAACCAAAAATAGCAGTAGTTAAAAACGAATTTAGCGCCAAGAAATTAAAAAAGGATTTAAATAAATTGAATGATATTGAAATATTATGGGGGACTGATGGATTAATAAAAATATCAATCTTGGAAGAAGCTGATATTATTGTGGTTGCTATAACCGGGATAGCTTCCCTTATACCTACTTTTGAAGCAGTGAAACGGGGAAAAAATATCGCTTTAGCCAGTAAAGAAGCAATGGTGGTAGCTGGTGAATTATTAATTAAAGAAGCGAAGCTAAGGAATGCAAATATTTTACCGATAGATAGTGAGCATAGTGCAATTTTACAGTGTTTAAAGAATGAACAAAAAGACAGTGTAGAAAAAATTATTTTAACTGCATCTGGAGGGGCACTCTATAACTTAACCGAAACTGCTTTAAAAAATGTATCAATTGAGGACGCGCTGAATCATCCTACTTGGAAAATGGGCAAAAAAGTTACCATTGATTCAGCTACCTTAATGAATAAAGGATTAGAAGTAATTGAAGCAAAATGGTTTTTCAATATACCGGCTAATAAAATAGAAATCGTAATCCATCCTCAAAGTTATGTGCACTCAATGGTTCAATTTATAGACGGTACTATTTTGGCTCAAATAGGTGAACATGACATGAGGATTCCTATACAGTACGCCTTATTTTATCCTAATAGAACTATTAATAACTTTCCACGCTTAGAATTAACCAAAATAGGTCAACTAACTTTTAAAAAAGCAAATTTTAAAAAATTCCCTTGCATTAAACTTGCCTATCAAGCCTTAGAACTTGGAGGAACGATGCCAGCGGTATTAAATGGGGCAAACGAAATTGCAGTCAATGCTTTTTTAAATAGTAAAATAGGCTTTTCAGTAATTCCTATAATTATTCAAAACACCATGAAAGAACACAAACCAAAATATAATCCCAACATTAATGATATCTTAGATGCTGACTACTGGGCCAGAGAGAAGGCTTTAAATTTTTGTATGAATATAAAAAACAGTAATAAGTAATAAGTAATGACTAATGAGTGATGAGTAATAAGTAATGAGCCTAAATTTCAGAAATTATAAAACAGGTACTTATCACAGGTTACACATAATACAGTAACAAGTGATGAGTAATGAGTGATGAGTGATAAGATTAAATTCCTTAAATCATAAAAATGGGTACTTATTACAGGTTACACATTATATCACTCGTTAATTAGTTAACTTGTTTGTACTGGTTTATTAACTAACTAACCAGGTAACCAGCTAACTATATAACTAAGTGTATACGCTAAACGCTCTACGCTAGTTTTATTCACTAACGACTAATTTAACTGGTCAACTGGTAAACCGGGTAACTGGACAACCAAGTAACTGTATCTTGTATTTAATACTAACGACTATTCACTATTCACTAACGACTAATCTATTTGGGAGTAAAAATGTTAACTATAATTGCCTTTATATTTGTTTTTAGTATATTAATATTTTTTCATGAATTCGGTCATTTTATTGCTGCTA
>NMQN01000108.1 GCA_003575245.1 Candidatus Atribacteria bacterium 1244-E10-H5-B2
TGGAGTAATTGTTTCCTTATTTGCTAGTGGAACTCCAGCTCCATTATCTGCAAATTGTATCTTTAAATATTTCTTTGTGATATCTATTTTATCAGGTAATTTTCTTTTCGGAACTTTGTTTGCCGATACCCTAATTATTTTTTGTTTCTTGTCAAACCAATGTGTAGCATTTGCTACTAATTCATTAAAACACTCCGATATTCTATCGGGATCTACCATTACTAGTGGACAATTTTCCACTATATCTACCTCTACCCTCGCTCCATTTTCCTTAGCAATTTGGCAAGCATGTTCAATCAGTGGTAAAAGTTCCACAGCACAGGGATTTATTTCCTCGGCTCGAGTAAGGGATTTGAATTGAGTAATCACTGATTTTGCCTCTTCTATAGAAATTTCCATATCGTTTATTATTTGTAGACCCTCTTGTTTACGTCTATCTTCTATTCTTTTCTTTAGGCTTTGAAGATAAGTTTCTACTGCATCTATAGGATTACCTAATTTGTGAGCAGCCTTAAAAGCGACGTCTTTCCATGCGGCATCTCTCTCTGCAATAAATCGCTTCTTTTTTTCTTCTTCCAATTGACCAAGGGCGGCTTGGAATTTTTCTGTTAGTTTTACATTTTCTAAATATAATTCTTCTGGTGTCTTGCGATATTTCGATTTAGCCCGTGCCTCATCAGAGAAGTATTTGTAACCTACCTGTGGGTATTGTTGGATTAGATTTGTTAGATAATGCTGATCCCATAATCTTACCCGAAGAGTAAATGGATACCGGTGTTCTTTTAATCGTCTTTCCATTCGCCTCAATTCGTGTTCCAAAATTTCTATATGTGGAGCTTTTTCCTTCCTCGAGATTAATAATAAAGTTACTGGGGCATCGAGTCGAAACTTAACAGAGATTTCCTCTATGGCCCCGGGATGTCTTAAAATCCGATTGATGAAATATTCTGGGTCGTGAGTAACCATTTCCAACATCGTTTCAACTGGTGCATAGTGCCCCATTGAAATGAGCCATAACTCATGATACTCATACCCATCTGGATCTTTTTTGGACAAAGTTGCCACAGCGTCAATTTCACGAAATTCTTTGCCCCATGTGATGCGTCGGAAACCCATTTGGGTGAGTAATTCAAAGCAAAGGTTTTCAAACTCCCGTGGATTCAACTTTTCCAAATCAACAATAAACGGTGCTCGTGTAATTCTCGTAGGAAATGGTAGATATGATTGAAATCTTCGCGGTGCATGGATAAAATCCTTTAAAAACATGCGAAATCGATGTTGAAACTCAAGGAGCCCTTTAGGTGTCATAGTATATGTAATGTAAATATAACGTCTAAGGTCAAATGGTACCTTATCTATTCCTTCTTGCCTTATAAAGAGGACAGGCTTTCCCAAGGCGTGGGCAAGCCCAATTTCATAAAAGACATTTGGATTCAGTTGTGAAACTTCTGCGATTACTAAATCACATCTTGCAATCTCAGAAAGAACTAACTCTGCGATTGGCATCGGTCGGGTTATTTCCTCTGGTAAAGTTAATCTAATTCCGATTTTTTTAGATTCTGCTTTCATTACATCTATAAGTAGACGAAACTTTTTGTCGAAGGGGATTATCACAATACCCTTTATCTTTGGTCTATCATTTACTGGCATTTTTTCACCTCCACGACTTTCAAATTCATATTTCTCATTCTTTGACACTCAATGCGACAATTTTAGATAACTACTTGCGTGTTTGCGAAGATCATATTATGGGGTCAGATCTTGCAATATCACTTTTCATCTTCCCGCTCGATTTTTTTAATCACTCTGCTCACTGTAGTATAATGCACACCAATATATGTGTCAAGGGACGGTTCTTTATCACACTTCAAGAATATTATTTACCTTATTGAGTCACCACCAGCGATTAAAAGAATTAGTCCTTTTCAATTTTTCTACACCTTAATATTAATACGACAAAAATTTAGAATAATCCTTCTTCCTTTAAAAAATTGTTGCAAGATGCAATATTTAAGAAAATATAGTTTATCTGTCTGTTAGTCACTCGGTCAAATATTCAGGTTACGGGTTGCAAGTTACAAGTAAAAGGAAATGCTGAGACTTTGGTTTTATTTTACAAATAATCTTCTTTCATTTGAAATTCGGCAGAAAAGAAGGTAAAAAATACTCTACCAATAGGTAATATTTTCCCCTATATAGAGGAAAAATTTACTCTTAACATAGGGTAAAAATTACCTACTAACAATAACAATATAACAATACCAATACAACAACAACAAATAGTAAAAAAATTTGCTGTTGTTGTTGCTGTTAATTTTAAAAAATTAAAAGAGAAAGGAGGATGATAAGGCTTCGCGGAAGTGATGTCCTAGATAAATAGGTGACATCTATTTATCAACTTTCTTCTTAAATAATAGATTCAATTTTCTTTTTAATGTTACTTATTGGAGAAGCAATTGCGTTTACATATTGAAAATTACCTTTTTGATCATTCTTTATCATTAATTGAAGTGGACAAGCTTCACTCTGGATTGCATTTACTGCAAACTTTCTTTTTATTTTGTTATACTTTAAATATGGTGCACCAGACGATCCAAATCTGAAATAACCACGGATAATATATCTTAAACCCTGGCAAAAATAATTACCGCCAATACGATCAGAAATAATATTAAAATGATCTAATAATCCTTCAATGTTAGATTGATTTAACATACGTCCGAGATAACCAATTGGTGCACCTTGTAAACAATAGAAATCCTTTTTCAAAGAATCATAAATATTATAATCAATATCTATAAATGGAATAAACTTAATGATTTTTTTATAATCACTATTTATTTGATAAATAGAATAATCCTCTTGATAAAAAGCTTCTATAAAATCGAGTTTAATAATAAATGTATATCTACCTAAATTAGGTTCATGAAACGAAGAATTTGTTGGCATCATATCCAAATAGTTAACATTTTTATAAAAACTATTTTCTTGAAACTGAATAATTAAATATGGAGTACAAATTCCCTTGCTATAAAAAGTTATAGGTCTTCTATCATAATTGATTCGATTAAAAATATTAAAAGCAATTTTACCAAAATCCTTAACTGATTTTTTTATATACCATTTTTTTGTTGTCTGATCATAATCGTATATTTTTTGAAAATCAGTTAATTCTTGAGGAATTAAAAGTGATTTTATTTCGCTATTGAATATAGTATCAGAAATTGAATCAGGAAATGGTATACTTGTTCTTAAATTATGCCCAACACTAAGAATAAAGCCATTGCCAATATGAAAGGCACATATATTACCATAAAAACATCGTCGATTTTTATCTTCACTATTATATATTGACATAATTCTAAATAAAGGAGATTTGTAGTCACTGATCATATTTAGTTTTTTCTTGTTCATATTTTCACCACTTATTAAATTGGCATTGCGCCTAAAGTTTACAGTATATACGACGAAAAAGGACAAGGGGATGTTTTATTTGTCACGCTTCAAAATATATAGTGTCAAGGGGACGGTTCTTTTGACACACTTCAAGAATATATATTTGCCTTATTGAATCGCCACCAGCGGTTAAAAAAATTAGTCTTTTTCAATTTTTTTACACCTTAATATTAATACGACAAAAGGCTTACAAAACCCTTCTTTTTTTAAAAAATAGTTGCGAAGTGTATTGGTTACTAGTGAATGGTAAATAGTAAAAATACAAGAGGACGTTTCGTTTATCATATTTAGTTAAATTACTTAATTGATGGAGAAATGATAAAAGCATATTTAACAACAAAAAAGTTTTACTGAATTTCATACTCAAATAAGCATAGATGAATTTTAAAAATATTAAGGGCTCAAGTCTTGCAATATCACTTTCCATCTTCCCGCTCGATTTTTTTAATCACTCTGCTCACTGCAAAAAGACAAGGGGGCGGCTCTTTTGACACTTTAAATAATCGATCCCTGTCATTTTACTATTTGATTTATTTAATTATTGGCATACTTGCACTAAATATTTATCTACATTGCTAAGATATTGAGACATTGTTTTAAAAGGCTTGGTTGCTCCTGTAGATAAATTTTGGATAATTGCAGAAGTAGTATCCACAACTTTTCCTTTTTTATCATAGAAAGTTACTTCCACAGTTAAAAATTTAAAGGACATGGGACTATCATTTCTCACTTCTCCTACAACATGCATGTAATCGCCAGAAGAAGATTTGAATGATCTATTGCTGAGAATTTTTATTTGGTTATCGTATTTTTTTTCATTAAGTTCATACATATTTTCAATATATACTTTATACTTTTTAATTTCACTATGCTTGGGAGACATACTTTTAAAAGGACGTTTTTGCCCGGGAAGAATGTATGAAATAATTGCTGTGGTTGTATCTACTATTTGATCATTGCTATCATAAAAAGTAATTCCTAAGGTAACAAAACTATAAGCTTTATTCCCTTGATTTTCTATTTCCCCTACAACATGTATATAATCTCCAGAAGCAGAATACAAAGAATTAATAGAGAGAATTTTTAAATCTTCTTGTGCATGTGAAATTATTGAAAAACCTAATAATAAAATTAATATAATGCTTACTGTAAAGCCTCTAAAAATATTTTTATACATTATTTACCCCCTTATTTTTGCCTTAATTAATTTATTATTTATTAAATAACGATTCCTTTAAGAATGAAAAAATTCTTAGAGTCAAATCTTTATTTGACAGTTAATTAAATTATTTGACCCCATATCTTTTTAATTTTAGACAATAATATAATTTTTTATTTCAGCAATTTCTTTAATAACTTTAGTTCTTCAGCTGCTCCTTTTAGTTTTTCTTCTAACTTTTTAATTTTTTCATTTACGTTGGAATATTTTGTTAGTTCATTCTCGCCAGCCTCTTCTATTAATTTTTCATCACCTTTCTCTTTTTTCCGAGCAACTTCCACTAAACCAGAACCAAGTATACCTGCAGGCAAGGCAAACATCCCAATTCCTAAAAAGGCAATTAAAGCTCCTAA
>NMQN01000240.1 GCA_003575245.1 Candidatus Atribacteria bacterium 1244-E10-H5-B2
ACTATCGTATCTTTGTCCAAGGGGACTAAAGTCCTAGGGTCGATCACTTCTGCACTTATTTCTTCTTTGGCTAATTCTTCTGCTGCCCAACATTCTCAAAGTTTACAGGCTTTAGTTTGCCATATTCCGGGTCTAAAAGTAGTAATGCCTTCTTCAGCTGCTGAGGTCAAAGGTCTGTTAAAAACGGCAATTCGAGATGACAATCCGGTTATTTTCTTTGAGCATAAAATGGAATACAATAAAACCTATGAGGTACCTGAAGAAGAGTACACTATACCTTTTGGAATAGCTAATATCTTAAAAGAGGGAAAAGATATTACCATTGTTGGGACTTCTAATCAAGCTCTCAAGGCTCTTCAAGCAGCAGAAGAATTAGCCAAAGAAGAAATAAGTGCAGAAGTGATCGACCCTAGGACTTTAGTCCCCTTGGACAAAGATACGATAGTTAAGTCAATAAAAAAGACCGGAAGGTTACTTATCGTGGATGAAGGATATGAACGTTGCGGGGTAGCTGGGGAAATTGCCATGTCAATAATAAAAGATATCTTTTATTATTTGGATGCACCAATTGAACGGTTAACTACAGCTAACCTTCCTTTACCTTTTAGTCCCGCTTTGGAATTCCCTATTGTTCCTGATGAAAAGAAGATCTATCAGAAAGTAAAAGAAATGGTAATAGGATAGGGGAGGTGTAGATAGATGGCAGAATATGTAATAATGCCTAAATTAGGCTTAAATATGAATAAAGGGACTCTTGTGAAATGGGTTAAAAAAGAAGGGGATTTTGTTAATGAGCAAGAGGTAATCTTTGAGATAGAAACAGATAAGGCTGTTATGGAAGTAGAAGCTCAAATCTCGGGTGTGTTAAGAAAGATATTGGTACTTGAGGGAGAAGAAGTTCCTGTGACTTTACCCATTGCTATTATAGGTGATAAAAACGAGGATATCAGCAAGATGATTGAGGAAGCCTATAAAAAATTAGGAAATGCTGAAATGATAGAAGAAGAATCTAAAGTAAATAAAGAGGTATCTCCAGTGATAGATGGAAAACAGGGAATAGAAGCGAAAAAAGAAAAAAAAGAGTTTAAAAAAATTCCCCCAAGGGCTCGAAGAAAGACAAAAGAATTAGGGATAGAAGTGCAATTATTGGAAGGGAGTGGACCAGAAGGACTAGTAATCGAAAAAGATGTAATATCCTATTATCAAAAGAATAAGATAAAGGTCAGTCCAGTAGCTAAAAAATTAGCTGAAAAAGCTGGGATAGAAGAAGTAGAAAGAATTGAAAAAAAAATTCCTTATACGGGGATGCGCAAAATAATTGGTGATCGACTTTCTCAAAGCAAATTTACTTCTCCCCATATTTACTTTACTACTTCTGTAGATATGTCCAAGGTTATAGATTTACTAAAAAGATTTAACCAAGACGATGAAGAAAGAATATCTATTAATGACTTTTTAGTTTTTACAGTAGCTAAGGTATTAGCTGAGCAATCTAACATCAATTGTTCTTTGGTTGATGAGGAAATTGTTTACCATAAAGACATTAATATTGGAGTAGCAGTAGCCTTAGAAGAAGGTCTTATTGTTCCAGTGATAAAAAATGCTAATAAAAAAAGATTATCTGCCCTGTCCGAAGAGACAAAGAAACTGATTAAATTAGCTCGAGAGAGAAAATTAATGCCAGATGATTATAAAGGAGGAACCTTTACTATATCTAATTTAGGTATGTATGGAGTAGACAATTTTACTGCTATTATAAATCCGCCTGAAGCAGCTATTTTGGCAGTTAGTACAACTAAAAAAATACCTGCTGTAATCGAAGAAGAAGGAGTAGAGAAAATAAGGATTCGTTCTTTAATGAAAATTACTCTTTCAGTAGATCATCGGTTGATTTATGGAGTAATGGCCGCAAAATTTTTGAAGCAGATAAGATATTACTTAGAATTTCCAGAAAGTCTTGTTTAAGAGTAAATTATTTTAAATTGGAGATCATAGAAATAAAATTTTTATGTTATTCAAAAAACTACAATTGGAGTAATTTTTATAAAAAAAGTTTTTAATAAGTAAATTATAAAAGGAAAATACAAGCCATGCCATGCGGTTATACAGGAAACATACTTCATATAGATTTGTCCACCAAAAAACATTGGATAGAACACCCTCCCGAGAACTTTTACCGTACTTACTGGGGAGGTCGAGCTTTAGCCTTATATTATATGTTAAAAGAGATGAAGCCTCATACTAACCCTTTATCGCCCGATAATCTTCTCATCTTTGCCACCAGTGTAATTACTGGCACCCCTGCCCCGGCTATTCCCCGCTATACTGTTTGTGCCAAATCCCCTCTCACCGGAGCTGAAGGAGAAGCAGAAGCCGGAGGTTGGTGGGGACCCGAGCTGAAGAAAGCTGGCTTTGATGTCATTATCATTAAAGGTAGTTCTTCTGCCCCCGTATATCTTTACACTAAAGATGGTCAGGTAGAAATTAAAGATGCTGCTCATCTCTGGGGTAAAGATACCGGAGAAACCCAGAAGATAATCAAAAATGAATTAGCTGATGACAAGATAAGGATTATTCAAATCGGTCCAGCCGGAGAGAACCTGGTCCGCTTTGCCAATATAGTAAATGAACTAAAACATTTTAATGGCAGAAATGGCTTAGGAGCAGTGATGGGCTCTAAGAAACTAAAAGCTATTGCCGTAAGAGGAACTAAACCGATAGAACTTTACAATAAAGAAAGAGTAAGTCAAGTAACTAAAGAGATTACTAAAAGAATTATGGATAATCCCTTAAGCCGAGATCTTCGAGAGTTAGGAACTCCTGCTGTTGTTCGTGGTTTTTATGAAGCAGGATGCCTTCCCTCCTATAATTGGACTACCGGCTATTTTAAAGAAGGAGAAAACCTTACTGCTGAAACTTATAATAAGACTATCTTAAAAAATACCAAGGGCTGTTTCGCCTGTCCCATCCGCTGTAAAAGAGTAGTAGAGATAAATGAACCAGACCTTAAAGTTGACCCTTCTTACGGAGGCCCGGAGTATGAAACCATCGTTTCTTTGGGTTCTCTTTGTGGTATTTCCGATTTAAAATACATCGCCAAAGCCAATGAACTTTGTAATAAATACACCATGGATACCATCTCTGCCGGCATGGTAATTGCTTTTGCCATGCAGTGCTACCAGGAAGGGATATTGACTAAAGAAGATACCGGAGGGATAGAAATTACCTTTGGTAATAAAGAAGCAATGCTTAAGATGATAGAAAAGATTGCTCATCGAGAAGGACTGGGAGACCTCTTATCTCAGGGTTCTTACCTTGCTGCTCAAAAAATTTGTAAAGGTGCAGAAAAATTTATCTACCAGGTAAAAGGCCAAGAAATTCCCATGCATGACCCCCGCCTTAAGACCGGAGTAGGGCTGCAATACGCCCTCTCTGACTACGGAGCAGACCATATGAAGGCTGCCCATGACCCCTTCTTTAAAGACAAAGATTCAGTAGGGATAAAAGAGATGAAGGGCTTGGGGATCTTAAAGCCAGTATCTTCTACTGATATGGGACAAAAGAAGGTAGCCCTCTTTAAACTTTTAGATATCTACTGGACAGTCTTTGATATCTTAGGGGTCTGTGATTTTGGTTATGTCCCTCGTAGTGTAGGAACTTTGGATGAACTTTTAGAGATTATCCGTGCCACCACTGGCTGGAAGACCACCTGGTTTGAATTAATGAAACTAGGAGAGCGTTCCATCAATATGGCCCGCATCTTTAACCACCGAGAAGGTTTTACTTCCAAAGATGATACCTTGCCTGAAGTATTCTATCATAACTTTAAAGGTGGTCCTTTAGATGGTCAGGGAGCCATCAATAAAGAAGATTTTCAAAAAGCCGTAAGATTACGCTATCAGATGATGGGTTGGAACCCCGATACTGGAATCCCTGCCTCTGCCAAACTAATCGAATTAGGTTTAGATTGGCTCATTGATGAGTTTAAATGATGGATATAAGTATTATATTAGAAGGGTATTTTCGGTTTGGGAAAAAAGGGTGGCTGCCTATATCAAAATTTCTCTTTTTTAGGGGTATTCTGATTAGATAATCTAATTAAACTTTAATTGGAAAGGTCAAGCGATTATAGGAAAGAAGGGCTATCCTCTTGATAATTATAAATGTCCTAAATGTGGGAAAGATATAGAAAGAGCTAAGGGAAGATATAATTGTCATAGCGAAAATGCCGAATTAAAATAAATAAAGGGAATCGAATCCCGGTGGTCCGGCTTCTCTTCAGAGTTCTTCGGGTTGCCGTTCCCTGCTCCCCAGTCTTAGTATTTCTACTGGGGGGTAGGTATATTTAAGTGATTGATAATTTTCAGGGGATAACGATTTTTACGCTTATGATTATACCTATTTAGAAAAAGACCCCTCTTAAAAGGCAAAATTCGAGGTCTTATTTTTAGCTAAATCAACGAAAAAGCCTTATTTCTTATAACTTTTGGCTATTTTCAGGCTTTTGGGTTTGTGAAAGGTGCATAAATCCATACAGGGGAACATAAATTATCGCTATTTAGACTACCCAAGAACGTTATTTAAGGGTATTTGAAGGGATCAAGAATGAAAAATAAAATCGGCTGGTGTTCGCTGACCTGGAATCCCGCGATCGGTTGCCGGAGAAATTGTGATTATTGCTATGGCCGGGCAATGAACGAGAGATTTGGCTTTATCAAAAACTGGACTAGTCCGGAATGGAAAGAATCGAATTTTAATAAAAGATTCCCTCTAAAGAGCCAAAAAATATTTATCGGGTCTATGAGTGAGATTCGATTCTGGAAAAAGGACTGGATCTTCAGAACATTCAAAAAGATAAAGGGATATCCGCAACATATATTTCAGTTTTTGACAAAATATCCCTATATCTACCACCGGCTAGAATTCCCGGCTAAGTCCTGGTTGGGCTTTACCGTTACCATAAACAAAGACCTGACCGATGGGATATTGCATATCAAGAAATTAAGGGATTTTTCTCTGACCGC
>NMQN01000854.1 GCA_003575245.1 Candidatus Atribacteria bacterium 1244-E10-H5-B2
TACAGGAATGAAAAATGAAAAAGAAATTTTTATTATCTATAGTGCTTACAATATTTTTACTTTTCACCCTAACCTTAATGGTTCAGAGCAATCAGGATGAAGTCCCGCTAATTCCCATGGAAGATTTTTTTAGAAATCCTGAGAAAATAGGTTTTTCCTTATCTCCCAATGGAGCGTACTGGGCCTTTCTTCAGCCCTGGGAAAACCGCCTGAATATCCATGTACAGAAAATCGGGGAAGAAAAAATTACCAGAATTACCGAAGCTACAGAAAGAGATATTGCCGGATATTTATGGGCAAATGATAATAGAATTGTGTTCGCCCAGGATGATGCAGGAGATGAAAACTATAAAGTCTATGCTGTAGATATTGATGGTTCAAACAAAAAAATCTTAACTCCTTTTGAAGAGGTAAAGGTTCACTTGATCGACGATCTTGAAAATAATCCGGACGAGATGCTGATGATGATGAATAAAAGGGATAAAAGGTTTTATGATGTGCACCGCATCAATATTAATAACGGGGAGATGGAAATGCTTGCCGAAAATCCCGGTAATATTGTTAGCTGGTTAACCGATCATGAAGGAAAACTTCGGGTTGCCACTACCAGTGATGGTGTAAATACCAGTATTTTATACAGAGAAAAGGAAAGCGATCCCTTCAAGGCAGTTATCACCACCAGTTTTAAAGAAACCGTAGCTCCCTTATTTTTTACTTTTGACAATAAGTACCTTTATGTTTCTTCAAATGTTGACAGGGACAAGCGGGCAATTTTTAAATATGATATTGCCAATGCAAAATTCCTGGAAAGAATATACGAACATCCGGAAGTGGATGTGACAAGCTTGTTAAGATCGAAAAAAGAAAAGAAAATTACAGGGATCGCTTACTTTACCGACAAAAGACATTATCATTTTTTTGACCGGGAACGTAAAGAATTACAGGAAGACCTGGAGAAACGCTTGCCCGGATACGAAGTGGCAATTACCGACAGCAGTAGAGATGAAACCAAACTAATTATCATAACTTACAGCGATAAAGGTTTGGGGGCTTATTATTTTTATAATCTTACCACAGGTGAATTTAGAAAGATGATAGAGATCAGCCCCTGGCTGGAAGAAAAATATATGGCAGATATGCAGCCGATTAAATATACCTCGCGGGATGGTTTAACTATTCATGGATACTTGACCATTCCCAAAGGTTTAATTCCCCAAAATCTACCCGTAGTTATTAATCCCCATGGAGGCCCCTGGTACAGAGATTATTGGGGATATAACCCCGAAGTTCAATTTTTGGCTAACCGGGGGTATGCTGTTCTGCAGGTGAATTTCCGGGGTTCTACCGGGTACGGCCGCGAATTCTGGGAGCTCGGATTCAAAGAATGGGGCAAAAAAATGCAGGATGATATAACTGATGGAGTCAATTGGCTAATCGAACAGGGGATAGCAGACCCTCAGAGGATTGGAATTTATGGAGGGTCTTATGGAGGATATGCCACTTTAGCCGGCGTAACTTTTACTCCGGATTTATATGCTTGCGGAGTTGATTACGTGGGAATATCCAATATCTCATCCTGGCTTAAGGCAATGCCTCTTTATTGGGAACCTATGCGGGAAATGTTATACGAAATGGTCGGAAACCCGGAAAAGGACGAAGAGTTGCTGGAGGCAGCTTCTCCGCTTTTCCACGTCGATAAAATTAAAGTACCTCTTTTTGTTGCCCAAGGGGCAAATGATCCCAGAGTCCCTAAAGCTGAATCGGATCAAATGGTGGAAGCATTGAAAGCTCGAGGTATTGAAGTTCCTTATATGGTCAAAGATAATGAAGGTCATGGTTTTGCCAATGAAGAAAACCGATTTGATTTTTATCGGGCTATGGAAGAATTTTTAGGTGAACATCTCGGCGGAAGGGTAGAATAAAACCTGACAGAGAACCGTCCCCTGGTGCGTTTTTATAATAAAAAAGAGGGTAATGAATATGCATCCGCTTTTAGCTCCTTTAAAAAGAATATGTCGGGAGAATTTAACCGATAGTAAAAATTTAATTATGCCCTCTTATCTGGATGGTAATACTTTAAAAAAAAGCTTATCCAGAGAAGGCTTTTTTGCTTTAAACCTGAACATCACTACCATTTTCGACCTGGCCAGAGATTATTGTGATGATTATATCTCTAAAAATAAATTAAAAATTTTAGATAATTCTTTAGGCCAGATATTTCTGCTTCAAATATTAAAAGAGCTATCCCGTAAAAAATTGCTGAATTATTTTCAACCTCCTACTTTTTCCCCCGGAATCAGCCGTTCGATTTATCTGGCCATAAAGGAACTAAGAATAGCAGAATTCTCTTCCCGTAATTTTCCGCAGTCCGCAATAACCAACCCCAAAAAGAGCGAAGACCTGCTCAAGATAATGCAGGAGTATGAGAAAATATTAAAAGAGCAAAATTATATTGATGAGGCGGATATCTATCTTCAGGCGATTAAATATAAGAAAAAGAATCAGCAGAAAAAAGAGATATTCATCGTGCCTTCCAATATCGAATTAAATTATCTGGAGGAAGTCTTTTTTAGGAAAATTATATTACCGGGAACAAAAGTTATCTATTTGCCCGTTCCGGGGAATTTAAAAAAACCAACATCTTTATATTTTTCTGAATCCTATAAAGAAGAAGAAAGTTATCCGGAGAACCCGCTTGATTATTTATACGATATAGATAAGATACCATCCAATCTGCCCGGAAAACTTAATGTTGAGTTAATCCAGTCTCACGGAGAATTTAATGAAGTAAAAACAATTATCCGAAAGATAAAATCCCAAAATATTCCTTTAGATGAGGTGGGTATTTTTTATACTGTGCAGGAACCCTATTCCCAATATCTCTATCAGCTGTCCAGGCAATATTCCTTAAATATTACTTTTGGCAACGGGGTAAGCATTAAAAATACTTCTCCGGCGAAACTATTTTTTGCCCTGATTGACTGGATGCGGGATAATTACAGTATAGCGAAATTTTATTTTTTACTAACCGGGGGTAATTTTGAGTTTAAAAACCAGCGGTCGAATCCGGATATACCAACTCCTCAACGTGTGTCTTCTTTACTGCGCAATTCTCCGATTGGGCGCAAAAGGAATCGATATATCAAGGGAATAGATTTGGTTATAAAACAGTTGGAAGGTGAAATTGAGCAGGTATCCGAAGACAGGCAAGAGAGATATCGCCAAAAGTTAAAGGACCTTTTTTGGACAAAAGAATTTATAACCCGAATTTTCCACGAATTACCTCAAGAGAATTTTGATTATACTATCTCACCAAAACAGATTGCCCGGGGGCTTATAAATATTGTTACTGATTACAGTAAAATAGATGAAGAAAATAATTTTGACGAAGATGCGATAAAAAAGATAAAAGAGAGGTTAACCATTTTAATAGAAAGTGAATATCCTCTTCCCGATATGCCCGTAAACGAAGTTCTCACCCTGATGGCTGATTTAATTAAAAATGAAAGGGTTAATTGTTCGGAGCCGAGAGCAGGCTTTCTGCATACTGCCAGCTACAAAAAAGGAATTTGGCTTAATCGCCCTTATAATTTTATTGTAGGAATGGATTCTGCAAAATTTCCCGATTCAGCACACGACGGGTCTATTTTACTGGATGCCGAGAAAAAGAATACTGACCGTATTTATCCCAACAAAGAAAAAGGTAAAGAAAGCCGATACAAGATGCTTCAATTACTTGCTTCTCTTAAAGGTAAAATTATTCTTTCCTATTCCCGTTTTGATACTCAGGATAATCGGGAATTAGCCCCATCGAGTTTAATGCTCCAGCTGTACCGTTTAAAAACCGGGGATAAGCAGAAAGATTATTCTGATTTTTATAAAAGCTTTAAAAATACTTTCGGGTTTATTCCATGCAAGCCCCGGGAGATCCTCAATTCCGCAGATTGGTTCTTATATTCTGCAAGACATAACTTTTTGGATACCGCATCCCTTTTTGAGCACCTTTACCCAACCTTATCCGAAGGTTTTTATGCCGCCCGACAGAGAGAAAAAGAAGAGCTTAACTGCTTTAACGGAAAAATAAAAGTAGACCCTAAACAGGTAGACCCCCGTCTTAACCGCGGGTTGATGGTATCAAGTTCCAGATTGGAATTGATTGCCTTTTGCCCCTATCTATACTTTTTAAAATATATCCTGAAAATAAAACCACCTCAAGAGATGATTGAAGACCCGGGTGTATGGTTGGACCCTTCGGAAAGAGGAATTCTATTTCATCAAATTTTCGAGGAATTTTATAAAAAATTAAAAGAAATATCACCACCCGGAATTTTTATTTCACCATCTTATACCAACCACTGGCTTATTTTAGAAGACATTGTTATTTCCCATCTGTTACAAAAAAGAAAAAAATCAGCCCCTCCCAACAACCTGATTTACGAACATGAAAGCAAAGAAATACTGGATTCCTGCCGGTTCTTTCTGCATTGCGAAGAAGAAAAATATAAAGGAGAAATACCAACTTATCTGGAACTTGCCTTTGGCACCCGGGATAACCGGAACGAGGAATTAGGCAAGATAAAAGCAGTAAAGCTATCTCTGCCCGGCGGCAATTCGATCAGTTTTCAGGGGAAGATTGACCGCATAGATAAGTTAGATGAAGATACTTATCGTATTATTGATTACAAAACTGGGACCCCTTATGGATTTAGCCGAAGCAAATATTTTCAAAATGGAAAACAGATTCAGCACGCCCTTTATGCCTTGTCTCTTAAAAAAATATTAGCTAAAACCGGAATATCTGACTTTCCTAAAATTACGGAAGCGGGTTATTATTTCCCCACATTGAATGGCCAGGGAAGGCAATATTTTTACGGAGAAGAAAGAAGAAACCAGGTATTGGAAATAATCGATTTATTGCTTGATATTGTTGCTCAGGGAAATTTTGCCATGATTCAAAAAGCGGATGATTTTATGTGTGCCGATTACCGGGATATCCTGGAACAAAATCAAGTGAT
>NMQN01000056.1 GCA_003575245.1 Candidatus Atribacteria bacterium 1244-E10-H5-B2
AGACTATCCCTCTGGAGAAAGTAGAAAATGAGTTACAGGATAGAATTTGAAAGGCGGGCTTTCCAGCAGACAAAAAAGCTTCCTCCTCAAATTTTTAAGAAAAATAATGAGGAAAATACGGACTTTACAAGAGAATCCTTGTAGATATCCTCTGCTTTCAACAGCTTTTTCAAAACTTAGGAAAGTAGTCGTTGGAGCTTCAGGGAGCCAATACAGGATAGTTTATCTCTTAGATGATAAGCTAAAACTAATTAGTATTGTCTTCGTAGGATCTCGGGAAAATTTTTATAAAGAACTTCGGAGGTATTTGGGTTAAAAGATGTAGAGAGAAAGAATTGTTTTTAACTTTCTCCTATTCACCAGGTAGGATGATTAATGTCTTAAATATCAAAAAAACACTAAATATTTTAGAATTCGAAATATCTTTCCATTTAGCTAATTTATTCGGAACCCTGGGTTTAATGGCAAGCGTCCTATTCCATATACGACTATAATGGACACATAAATTCCTATTATATACCAGGGTATGAATCCATGAAGAAAGTATCTTTTCGTCAATTCCAAAGCAATCTTTTGAAATATTATTTCTGTCTGTTCTTTCTAAGCCTCCAAATAAAAAAACCCGCCAGGGTGCGCATTGTTAAGAGGCGTAGCGGGTGTGTTACATGTATTATACATTAAAAGCAAATAGGTATCAATTATTGTTTCGAAGCCAAGCCATACATAATTTGAACTTCATTAAGTGTTGATAATGCTTTTATATATGCTTCTTGATTTGCTTTATGCGCACCAAGAATTTTTGCAGTAAAATATTTTATTATTTGTATATCATCATCTTGACGAAGAAGCAAAAATATCTCTTCATGTCTAACCATTTCCAGGGCGTGTTTTTAACTGCACCATAATATAAGTTAAATCCATCAATATATATTATACTTCTGTTTTTTCATGACATTTTCTCTCCATAAAAAAAGGCAGCCATATAAGCTGCCTAACCGACTTATTGCCGGGGAGTCGTCTATTAAAATCTATAATCAATATAATACATATCGATATAATTTGTCAAATTTATTTTAAATAAATAGATATCCCTATTATTAGAGTAATCTTTAGGGTACAAATAGGAACAAAGAACTGTCCCCTGTTCTTTTTGCGCCAAATGTTGAGACCCCGTATTCTCTTGCTTTTATTTTTTCTTGAAAAACTCTTCCACTGTTAATCCAGCCTTTCGAATTAATCCACGAAATAATCCTGGCGCCAGCTCTTTGTGATCTGGAATAGAGAGCATTTGTCTTAATTTATGATATAAAATCATATGACTTCCAGTATGATGGTCTAGCATGTAGCCAAACTTACCAAACATTTTAGCAGCCTTTTTACCAGATATATTAGATAGAAGCCCCATTAAACTGTAACCTCACCAACAAAAGCACTTTCCTCTTCTTTCGGTTCAAAACTACAACCATGCTTCTTCTGTACATAAAGATAACCTTTTATGGCATCTTTAATGTTTTCGACAGCATCATCCAAAGTCTTTCCTTGACTCATGCATCCTGGAAGCCCAGGTACATCAGCTACATAACCTTTGTATTCTGGATCATAGATAAAAATAACCTGAAATCTCATAGCACACCTCCATAAAACTAAGAAGACAAGATACGTTATTCATTTACTGTTATTTTATCAGTATTCTATTTAATTTGCCAATAAATTATTTTATATCAAAAGAAAAAGCCCCTTGACGAAATGCCAAAGGGCTGGAAATGTCTTGGCTTCCCAGACAGAACGATTATAGAACTTTTTGTATGAGTGATGAAACTGAAGAGGTATGTCAAAGATTAGAAGAAGTAATTAGTATCTGTTAAGAATTAAAAAGGCAGAAGCTCCAATAAAGAAGTTCTGCCTATGTTATTGTCTGGCTCACCACGCTGTTCCATAGATAGAACTTTTATATATCAATTTTACTTTCAAAAAGCAGTTAAAAAATCTTCTATTTCTAAGAAAACATAAAGAAAACCCATCTATTTTAACCAAGAATACAAGAAAATGCTAAATACAGGAAAAGTCAAGAATCAAGCAGAACTGGCCAGAATAAAGGCATCCCAAGGGCAAAGGCTTGATAAAAGCATTATAGATAATCTTGAACAAATTGGGTATCCAACGGATAGAAAAATATTATCTGAAAAGGAACTACGAAAAATCATTCATCAAAGCTGATACCCGGGTACTAATTTTGAGTAGTGTTAAAACCACAACCTTTGCCTTGAGAAAGCAATGCTTATATAGAAAATACTATAGGTCTAAGTTTTTATATAATATTTTACTTTTTGATTCTTTTAATCGTTCTATAATGCATTATTCTATCCCAATTCGCTCATTTAATTCTTTAAAAGATCTCATCTACAATTTAGGCAATTTCTTGTTTAAGTATAACCACTTAAGAAGACATGGGAGCTTAGGTTATATTATCCCCTATGAAAAGCTGGGAAAGGTTACCGAGTTATTGAGCTAGTACAAGCGTCCCTGTGATATATTCCTCTTCTGGAAGTCACTTCCCCAATTTACGGGCCAGTTCAATCAGCTCAGGGTGAACTACATTCCCTTCTTTCAGAACTTGTTCCCCATCCTGCCATACCGATGAATTCAGGCACATACCGTCCAAATGAGAAATCGCTGAAACGCCACCGGCTTTGAATTGTATACCTTGATGTCCAAAACCCCATTCTGTAACTCCCCAAATCCGTTCATCCTCAACGCAAATCCCCGAAGGTCTGGCACTCGGATTAAACCCATAGCAAATATGTGCTTCCTGATACATTCCGGGATCATTCAGGGATTCAAGCCACTGGCGGGTGATCTTTGCTTCTTCTCCACCACTAATTTTAAAACATACACCTTTTTTAACATGGAAAGTTATCGGTTCATGAAGATTTGGTATGTCGGCCGGACCTCCCGCGTAAAAAGAGCAATCGAATACGATATCTCCGTTAATACTTTCTTCAATCGGAGCCCAGGCAATCTGTCCCAGAGGGAAATGTGCCCCAGGTGTGTGACACCACAGTTCACTGAGTACAGGACGCTTGGGGTCGTTTTCGAAGCTCACGTCCGTACCTGCCGGTGTCGTGATCCGCATCTTCCGGGCACGCTTCGTTATTTCGACCACCTTGTTCTGAAAATCATCTTGGGCTTTAAGGTCGAGCCCACCAAAAAATCTCACCATCCTCTCTACGTCAAGACCGCAAAGACAAAGATACCTGACCCGGTCAGGCGGAACCAGAGCTTTTTCGAAAGGCGCAGAGTAACCCAACCATTGAGTGTTTAACTCCAACCAGACATCAGTTTGTGGAATGGCAGCTTTTAAACTATCGGGAAGGTATGGCTCTGCTACCTTGCCTACTCCCATTGGTGTCGAGTGCCAGGCAACCATTACTTTTGCTCCCAGTGATTCACCAATCTTGGCCAATTCTTCAGCCACAATCCAGCTACCTGCAGAATCTACAGTAATTAATAGGCTTTCGCCCTTTTTCACCGCCGTAATGTCGCGAACGACTTTACAAGCGACATCGGCAAGCTCCAGGGTCAACGTTGTTGGCATAATTTTCCTCCTATCTCATTAATAAATTAGATAATTCCCTTGAACACATTACAAAACAAGCACCTTGAGCAACACGCTTCATCAGCCTCGATGCAATGTCATTAAAGTGCTTGTGTTCTCAATACACCAGTAGAAGCACCTACTGTTTACCTATCTTGACAGCCAAATCAGCTAGTTTCGGGTGAAGCAAACGACCCTCATCCATAATCTGTTCCCCGTCCAACCATAATGATGAGTTAAGACAGATTCCATCAACGTGAGTCTTGGCATTGATTCCTTTGGCCTTGAAGAAGGGGCCTTGATATCCAAATCCCCACTCCGTAGACCCCCATACACGTTCATCTTCCGTACACAACCCGGAAAGCTTGGCTCCAGGGTTAAAACCATAACATACGTGAGCGACATGATACATCAGCGGATCCTGAAGTTTCGCGAACCACTCTTTCAGGAACTTGGCTTCTTTGCCCCCGGTCATATCTACACACACACCCTCATTTACATGAAAAACGATTGAATCTTTCAAGATTCCTAAATCTGCTTCACCGCCCCCCGAAAACGAACCATTGAAGGCGATAACCCCATTGATGGACTCTTCCAGTGGAGCCCAACCAATCTGACCTAATAAAAAATGCGCTCCAGGCTCGAGGGCCCATCCCTCACTGGTAACTGGCCGTCCAGGAGCATTCTCAAAGCTGACATCCGTCCCGGCAGGGTTGGTGATCCGAACCTTTTTGGCTTTTTGGGTTAAACTGACCAGTGTATCCTGAAACTGCTTCTGCAAGTCAAGGTCAACCTTGCCCACACATCGGACAAATTGATCTTCATTTAATCCCCCCAGGAATAAATAACGGACACGCTTGGGGTTCGTCAAGGCTTTTTCCCACGGTGTAGAATAAAGCAGCCACTGATAATTGTATTCTACCCAACAGTCTGTCTCCGGGATTGCTGCGTGTAAAGAATCCGGTAAGTAGGGATCACCCACCTTTCCATATCCAGGCGGTGTTGAATGCCAGGCGACCATTACTTTTGCTCCCATTGCTTCAGCCGCTTTAGCGGTTTCTTCTGCCATCCGCCAGTGACCTGCCGAGTCGATCGTAATCAGGACACTCTCTCCTTTTTTTACCTTCAGTAGGTCACGCACAACCTTGTAGGCTGCAACGCCAATCTCCAAATCCATTGTAATCGGCATAATCTCTTACCTCCTTTTAATTAAATAAAATTAAATATCAGGACAACGAATATAATGTTCAGGTTCAATCTCTCGCATCACTGGATCTTCGACAAAACAGATATCCGTCTTGAAAGGGCATCGTATATTGAAACTACATCCGGGTGGCACGTCCACCGGACTGGGAATCTCACCTACGGATAGTAGTTTACTTAACAACTTCTTCAATTGGCTTATGTTTAATATCAAAGCCATAATGAACGGGGCCTACCCTATCTATAGCTACCTTGTTATCAAAAGCTGCTCTCTTCTTTACCCCAACAACTGTAACTTCATCTCCTGTTTTTATAGCTGGGTTAGTTATAGGTTCTCCTGTTTTTGAATCAATGACTTCAATGATATCCGGGCTTGTCACATACACTTCTCCGTCTAACCAGGTAATATGATTTTCGTTCTTAAACCATATTTTGAACTCATGTCCCGAAAAATCATCAGTGCCATTAATGGTATTTGTTCCCAAAAAATAACCCTCCTTGTCTTCCCAAACCTTTTCAACAACTTTTCCTTTGAAGAGTATCCATCCGTTAAGTAAATCAGCTACTTTTTTAGCTGGATCTTTGCCTGACTCTGCTGCTTCTCTAAGAACCTTGCCAACTGCTAAGCTTTCTGTGATTGTACCTTCGATAATAATTTCTTTCATTTCCTTGCCTGTCATAACAAAAGAAGTTTGTCCTACCAATCCAAATGCGACAGTACTAATTGCTTTACCCATAGCTTCAGAACATAAATGGTTTTTAACTTTCTCTATATATACTACATTTCCCCACTCATCAACACTGGTCATGGGACACACATTTTTCCCTGCCAGTGATGGCGTTGTTTGAACAATTTCAGGAATGGCTCTACCTGCATAATCACCATTTACTATTTTTTTTCCTAACCTTACTGCGGCATCTATGGGAGCAGGCGTATTAATGCCTCCCAATTCAATTGCAACAATTGCATCAATCTCTTTTCCGATATATTTTTCCAGTCTCTTAACTGCTTCAGGCAGTACTCTTTCAACTTCTATATCTGTATAACCCATCTTTTTCATCTTTTCTTGAACTTCAGGTGTATGTGGCGCGATTGAACCCATATAAAAGCATGTGCATACCGTCGCATCATCATCTAACTCATCAACATCAATAATTTCAATCTTCCCAACATCCTTCAATGTCTCTTTTAAAAACTTTGAACCTTTTACAGGATCTCCGCCTCCTCCTGTCCCAAAGAATGTAACACCCCTTACTAAATCTTCAACCTCTTGCATCGTAGTTATAAATCTTGACATAATATTACTGACTCCCTTCTTAATTTATTGATATATTAACCTCGGTTTAACTTGCATGAAAGCGTACCGCCAGAGTTTTTAATAGTATTCCTCCTTCACTAAAAATCCTAAAGAATATATACCTTTTGTTAAATTTAACAACTATTTTAATAACATACTATACTTTTTTGATTCCAGTGTTCATTGTGCAGGTTTTATCTCTCTTAGAACTGCTATCAGGTAGTCCCAAGTCCTTTCTATAGAGGATATACTTATATGTTCGTTAGGAGTATGTACATCATACATATTAGGACCAAAAGCAACCATATCAAGATTCTTATTCTTTTCTTTGAACAAACCACATTCCAATCCTGCATGAATTGCTGCTACTTTTAGTTCATTGTTGTACATATTTGTATAGACCCTCTTAAATATACTCCTTAACTTTGAATCAGGACTATACTCCCATTCTGGATAGTCAGAATCCGTTTCAAAACCAATATCTAAAATACCCGCAATCATTTTGGCCTGATTTGATATATTATACTTTAAACTTTTTATATTACTCCTAATATTACTCTCAAATAGTATACCTGCATCAGAAGTAGTCACTACCCCTAAGTTTGTTGAACTTTCCACTAGCCCCTCGATATCTCTGCTCATTGTCTGAACACCGTTGGGAATAAGCACTAGTAATGAAATAACCTTATTCATCGTATCCCTTGACAACACTTTTAAATCGGTGTCATCTAACCTTTTTACACTGAGACTCACTTGTGGATCAGATACTTTTAGTTCATTTTTAAAAATCGAATTCCATTCATCCACTTCAGCTGCCAGTTTGCTTTCATCACAGGGATCAATTAAAATAGTAACGTCCGCTTCTTGTGGGATAGCATTCATTTTAACCCCACCATTTATTTCACTAATACAATATTCCACTTCCTGCAGAAGGTCATTTAAAAACCTGCCCATAAGTTTGTTTGAATTTCCTCTGCCTTTGTCTATCTCGACTCCCGAGTGGCCACCTTTTAGTCCCCTGATACTGATTAGATTTGAAATACAGTTTTTTTCAGGGTTTTCCCATTTTGCTGGTATACAATGCTTTACCCCTATACCTCCTGCACAGCTTGAAAATAAAACACCTTCTTCTTCGCAATCCATATTGATAAGCATGTCACCTTCAAGGTATTTAGGGTCTAAAGCTGATGCGCCATTGAGCCCTACTTCTTCCTCTGTGGTTATTAATACTCTTAAAGGGGGGTGTGGAATAGTGTTTGAATCCAAAAGTGCAAGAACATAAGCAATTGCAATGCCGTCATCCGCCCCAAGAGTTGTGTCCTTTGCATAAAGCATATCTCCTTTAACTCTAAGTTCAATAGGATCTTTCTTGAAATCATGTTTTGCCGATTTTTTTTTGTCGCATACCATATCCATATGTCCCTGCAAGATAACAGTCGGTGTCTTTTCATATCCTGGGGTAGCGGGTTTTTTAATTAAAATATTTTGTGCATCATCTTGCTCTACTTCAAGTTTTTTTGACTTAGCAAAATCTACAAGATAATCGCTTATGGCTTTCTCATTTCCTGAACATCTGGGAATCATTGAAATCTCCTCAAAGTATCTGAAAACTGGTTCCGTAGACAACTTGATATTTATATCAACCATATAATTTCCTCCTATTTTACCTATTACTAATATATATTGGAAAAATTTTTCTTTGGTTTATAACACCTGCTCCATTGGTTTCCATTCAATATCAAAACCGAAGTGTTTTGGAGTTAGCAAGTTAACATCGCCCTTATCACGGTATTTTATATGAGATTTTCCAATTACAGCTACTTGCTGTCTTACTTTCAAATAGGTATTTGTTATTGGTTCACAATCTCCCAAAGCAACAACCGTTATTATATCCGGACTACAAACGTATGGTTTATTGTCTAACCAGGTGATATGATTTTCATTTTTAAACCATATCTTAAATGTATGTCCTTGGAATTCATCTAAACCTTCAAATACATGTGTACCAAACATAAAGCCTTTTTTATCTTCAAACTCTCTTTCTATCACTGTTCCCTTAAAAAGCAAATGTCCTCCAATTACTTCAACTACTTTTTCCACCGGGTCATGTCCTGCTGCTTCTCTTGCTTCTCTTATTGTTTTGCCAACGACATAACTATCCGTCAATGTACCAGGTATCATCACTTCTTTTAATTCCTTAACTTTCATAAGAAATCCGATATTACCCGTCATTTGATTCGTTACCATAACAATTGAGCGTCCATATTCCTCCACCATTCCAAAATTTATAGCACTTTCAATAATATTAACATTTCCCCATAAATCACACATAACCAAGGGACAAATGCTTTTGTTTTTAACACAAGGGGTTGCCTGGGTTAATTCTGGTATCGCTCTCCCCGCAAAATCTCCATCTATAAAAACTTTATTTAATCTTGCCGCCGTATCTAATGGTGCTGGCGTGTTACTTCCACCTAACTCTCCCGCAATCAAAGCACCCAGTTTTATTTGTTTATATTTTTCCAGTTCTTGGACCGCTTTTATTAACGGTCTCTCCACGGTAGGTTCACCTAAACCCATCTCTTTTAGTTTTTTTAAATTTTCCTCAGAGATAGGTGCAATAGAACCCATATAAAATGGCATTGCCACCCATTCTTCTTCATTTATCTCTGAGATGTCAACCCAACTTAATTTATATCCCTCTTCTAATGCTTTTACAAGGAAGTCTAGACCTAATTTAGGATCTCCACCGCCGCCTGTTCCCATAAAAGTCACACCTCTTATAAAATCCTCTACATCCTGTTTATTTTTCAAAGTATAACTAGACATATTTCACCTCCTCAAATTTCATATTCTTTCATATTACTTTTGACAGTACCTTTTATATCTTTTCATATTGTTTTTGACAGTACCTTTTCTGAGTATAAACTTTCTACTTTATGTCTGTTCTTAAAAACAAATGGTGTTTTACTTAACTCTTATTTAATTCCTCAACTGTCACGTAATCCCCATCATATCCCAGTTTCTCAATAACGTGTTTAAATACTTTATAACCGTTCAATTTTCTCCATTTAGCGTGACATGGGAATGCCAACACCACAATTTCCGTGCCTTCTTCCAAGTCTGCATTTGTCAAAGCTTGCCCTCCGACTGATATGGTACAAATCAAATCCGGAACCATAGCAATCATTTGTCCATTCTTCTTAGCAATCATATTCTCATTTTTATATTCCATAGTAAGTACACTGCCTTTATATTTTCCGGACCCTTGGACGATATAGCGTCCAAAATCAAAGCCTTCTTTAGTTTGTATTGTCATATCCTGAACCTTGCCTCTTATTAACTCGTATCCGTTAAACTGATCTATTAATAATTTAACAAAATCATTATTATTCTCTATGGCTTCTCTAATAGTCACCCCGATTTTTTCAGCGATACTTACTGTACCAGGTATCATTGCTTGTTTGCACATGTTGCCATCCATCACATATGATGCTATGCCTCCGCTCATACCCAATGCCGAGATTACACTTCTTGCAATGTTTTCACAATCATAAGAATTCTCTGTATAAACAACAGCTGCATTACTCTTTTTATCTGATATGGCAAAAGGAGATGGTGGGATATCGTAGAAGTGAAACATGAGCATTTCAAGTTCAGGGACAGCTCTTCCTGCACCATCTGCATCTAGAATAGGCAGGCCTTTTTTCGCTCCTGCATATATAGGCACCATAGTATTAAATGCACCGGTTTCTACTGGGATTAAACAATCTATTTTTGAGCCTATTGTTCTTTCAAGCAACTCCAAAGCGTTAATTGATTCAATATCAAAACCTTTTTCTAATAGAGCTTTTGGTGCTCCCATACCTGCTACCGTCGCAATCTTTTCACTACCTTTAAGTTCATCAACAGTAATTAATATTGGTTCTATGTTTAATACTTTAATTTGTTCTGCTAACTTCAATCCAGATTTTATTGAACCTCCGCCACCCGCACCAAGAAGCGCAGAACCATTAATAATATCCAGCATATTTTTGTGTGTCAATCTTCTCATCTTATACCCTCCTCATTCAAATTTGTTATTTATTGAAATTAAACAAAGTAACAAAATCATCTATAATATCATCCAACATCGTTACAAATTCTTTTTTATCGGTCATACAACTATATTTTTTCTTCTCAATTTTTTCTATAACCTTTGATACTTCTTCATTCTCTATAAGATTATTTTCTTTCAATATACTATATAATTTACTTATAGAATCAATAAGCCGGAATGGTCCATATATTTTAGGTTCATCTATACATCCCCTTGCGCTTGTAACCATATAAGTAAACAGTTTTATTATTTCCTTCTCTTTCATTGGATTTTACCCCCCCATGTATTAAAGAAAGTTACCTCTTTAACACTTCTCCTTTTGGGAGTGCTAGTAATTTCATCAGAATATCCAACGCTAATAATTAAATCTGCTGAAACATAGTCCGGTAGATTCAATATTTTACTAATAGCTCTTTTATTAAAAGATTTCACGGGACATGTACTTAAACCTATCTCTTCTGCTAAAAGCATTATATTCTGGGCCGCCATTGAGATATCCATCACACATAGCTCATCTCTTCCTAATGTACCTGCCTTTTCAAAAGCCTTCTTTCTATCGCTGCAGATCAAAATTATGCTTGGTGGATCTCCTAAAAGTCCGGGGCTAAATGCATTTACCTGTTCAATTGTATTAGCGTCATTTACAATAACAAAATACCATGGCTGTACATTGCTTCCTGAGGGTGCCCAGATGGCTGCTTCAATTAGTTGTAATAACAAATCTTTAGATACATTGTCTTTTTTGTACTTTCGGATACTTCTTCTTTTTTTTATTACATCCAAAATACTATCTCTCATCTTATCTATTCAATTCCTTTCATTTAAATTCTTACTGGTTGTCCCTTGAATTTTTAAAATATCTCCCAAACTTATAGTAAAAGTTTGATTTTATGCCTATTTCAATAGATATTATTTTATTATAGACTTCCCCAATCCTCTTCTCTTCACCTTTATGTAAAATTTCATGTTATTTAAATCGGCAATACGGTCATCTTTGGCCATGTGTGCTGTTCTCCTTCTTATTTTGAATATTGTGGTTATTAATATTCTATAGGAAAGATCTAAATGCATGACCAATTTATTTTAAGTCAAAGTGTAAACACTACTCGAAATTAGTACATATTAAGAAACTTAGTATAATTAATTATTTCAACCTGTTTTCAATAGGAACGTAATCATAATCAAATCCAAAAGCTTTTGGTCCTAAGATTCCTATGCCCTTTTCGCTGCGGAACATTGGTCTTGCTTTGAGTCCAATAACAGCAACATTGTCACCTTCACTTATTTTAGGGTTTGCAAAAGGTTCGCCTGTTACTACGTCAACAACAGTTATAATATCTGGGCTTGTAACTAAGACTTCATCATTTTTCCAGCAAATATGATTCTCGTTTTTAAACCATATTTTAGTTATATCGCCTTCAAACTCGCCTTCTCCGGCTATTGTATGTGTCCCCCAATAGTATCCTACACGATCTTCCCATTCTTTTTTAACAACTTTACCCCTGGAAATTATCCACCCACCTAATAATTTTATCACCTCAGCAATTGGATCTTTCCCTACTTCTCTTGTTTCACGTATAAGCTTTCCGATATTATAACATTCTGTTAATGTCCCCGGTATGATCACTTCCTTAACTTCCTTACCAGTCATAAGGAAACCCGCATCGCCCGTTAATCCATATGAAGCAGCACTTAAGAATTTACCTATGCGTTCTGCTATAAGGTAGCTGGTAGAGTCTTTAATAATACAAATGTTTCCCCATGCATCAACAGATGTAATAGGTAACAAGGACTTGTCATGCAGATAAGGAGTTGTTTGGGATATTTCCGGAATTGCACGGCCAGTATAATCACCATCTATAGTTGGAATACCTGTAATCAAACCAGCGGCAATACACCCCGGTGTATTTGCACCACCCAGCTCTATAGGTATCAATGCATTAACTTTTTTCCCGATATAATTAGATAGCTCTTTAATAGCTATTGCCAAACAGTCCTTCTGTTTGTTTTTTACAGTACCAAGACCCAAGCTTGCCATTTCCTTAATTGCTTCTTCGGTATGAGGAGCAATAGAACCCATTAGGAATGGGCAAACAGTCAAATCATCGTCTGAAATATCATCAATATCAATCCAGCCAACTTCCTTGCCTTTTTCTAATTCACTAATAAGAGAATCTATGCCATTCTCTGGTAAACCCCCTCCCCCTGTTCCATAAAGCGTACATCCTCTAACGAAATCCTCAATTTCCTGCCTATTTTTCAAAGTTGCTTTCAACATTTCTTTTCCTCCTCCATGATATTTATTATTTATCAACTATATACTGGTATAGATGGGAATAAACGTATTTTATAAAAGTAATTATGAAATACATTTATTGATCTGTGCTTTTACAATTAAAAATATAGACCCACTCCCTTAGAGTTAAGAAATCTTATGATTTGTGCCTTTTTATTTTGCTTATTTAACATACCATGAATCTGCAACGCCAATCTCTAAATCCATAGTAATTGGCATAATTTTATACCTCCTTTTAACTAAAATAAATTAAATCTAAATATTATGACAACGGACATAATGTTCAGGCTCGACCTCTCGCATCACTGGATCCTCGACAAAACAAATGTCCATCTTGAAAGGGCAACGTGTATTAAAACTGCATCCGTGCGGCACGTCCACCGGACTGGGTATCTCGCCTACAGAGTGGATTTTGTCCGGTTTTAACTTTGCCTCTTCTTCAAACAATATGGGGATAGAAGACAACAACATCTGCGTATAAGGGTGGAGGGGCTTAAGAAAGAATTTATTAGTGGACGCAACCTCTGCGATTTTGCCCAGGTACATAATTGCGATCCTATCCGCAACATTCCGCATCAGACTCAAATCGTGGGTGATGAAAAGATAAGTAAGGTTGAATTCTTTCTGCAACCGGATTAACTTGTTAATGATTTTCCCTTGCACAGAAACATCGAGAGCAGAAGTAGGTTCATCTAATACCATAAAAGAGGGTTCGGTAGCTAAGGCCCTGGCAATGGCCACCATCTGTTTCTCTCCACCTCCAAGTGTAGTTGGTGACTTGAAACGGTAGTGAGATGATAGCTCAACCATATCGAGCAGATCGATGACTTTCTTTTCTATTGAATTACCCTTTTTGATCATATTGTGTACACGCAAAGGCATCTCTAAGATACTTTTGATGTTTCTCCTGGGATTCAACGAAGAGCCAGGGTCTTGAAAAACAATCTGTATCTCCTTTTTCAAATGCATAGGACGTTTTACCGCAGGTCGTGCAATATCCTCCCCTTTAAAAACGAGCGAACCGGACGTTGGTTCATACGAGCCCACCATCATATATGCTGTAGTACTCTTCCCTGAGCCAGACTCCCCTACTAGGCCAAAACATTCACCTTGCTTCACAGAGAAGTTAATCCCATCCACTGCTTTCACTACGATCCACTTTTTCTTGAAAATACCAGATAGATTGATTGGAAAGTGCTTGACCAAGTTTTTGGCCACAAGTACGTTATTGTTTATGCTCATATCATCAGACATTCCTCCTGCCCTCCTGTCCCTTTTGGTATAAGTAACATGCCACCTGGTGTCCATTACCTATATCAATACAAGGCGGCATCGCTTTGCTACAGGGTTCAAATGCATGCTGGCATCGAGGTTCAAATCGACAGCCGGGAGGGGGGTTACGATAATCCGGGATACGTCCAGGGATCCCCTCTGCAAAACCACCACCGCTAAGACGTGGCACCGAGGCTAACAACCCCCGGGTATAAGGATGGAGAGGTTTTTCAAATAGCAAGGAGGTAGCGGCCATCTCAATCATGTTACCAGCATACATGACGTACACACGTTCGGTTATCTCGCGAGCCAATCCCAATGAATGAGTAATTAAAATGAGCGAGGCCCCTTTTTTTTCAACCAAGTCTCTGATCAAGCGTAGAACTTGGTCTTGGATAGTCACATCAAGGTTAGTGGTAGGCTCATCAGCAATAAGAAGTTCACGGGCAGTGGCAATAGCAAACGCAATACACACCCTCTGACGCATACCCCCACTGAGTTGGACAGGATAGCTATCCAACATACGTTCTGGATCGGGTAAACGCGCTTCATGTAATGCGCGTAGAGCAACATTTTTCTTATCTGCTATTTTCCGTCCAGAATAACCAACTGAATATTTAATGACGTCGTATAATTGCTGCCCTATCGTAAAAACAGGATTGAGCGCAGAGGTAGGGTCCTGAAAAATCATGGATAAACCTCTCCCCCTCAAATCTGCCAGCTCTCTAGAGTTCAGTTCAAGAATATTCCTACCACGGACCAAGATATCACCCTCCGGAATCAATGCCAGGTTAGGCAGAACACGTAACAATGCCTTCATAGTTGTCGTCTTACCACACCCAGTTTCGCCAACCAATCCGACCTTTTCGCCGGATTTAACTGTAAAATTGACACCGTTCAACACCTTTAGCACACCACCATAGACTTTGAACCACACATGTAGATTTCTGATATCTAACAAAATTTCAGACATAACGACTATGCCTCCTCAGGACTGAGGGCATCACGGATACCATCACCAAACAGATTGAAGCCCAATACCAAGAACATGATGGCCAAAGCCGGAAACAGAGCTATCCACCACTGACCCGGCATCCGTTCAACACCTTCTGCGATCATAGTCCCTAAAGCTGGCTTAGGAGGTTGTTCCCCCAGACCAACGAAACTCAGAGCAGCACCAACTAATGTTACCCACCCTACATCTAATGCCATTTTCGTAAAGAGTGAAGAGGAGCAGTTCGGCAGAATTTCACTAAATAGGATATATATCTTACTCGCACCGGTGAGCTCAGCAGCTTGCACGTAGTACTCATTCTTTATCGACGAGGCTAGGGAATAGGTCATCCGTGTATACCATGGCCACCAACTTATAGTTACGGCAATCATTGCGTTCATCAAGGTTGGTTTCAACACCGCAGCTATAGAGAGGGCCAGGATAATAGGAGGGATACTAATAAACACATCGGTTACCCTCATAATCACAATGTCGACCCTTGTACCCGAATAATAGCCAGCGGTCAACCCCGTTAATGTGCCAAGGGAAACGCTGACAGATAATACCACGATAGCCATGAGTAGGGCATTCCTAAAAGAGAAGATAATTCTTGATAGGATATCTCGCCCAATCGTGTCAGTCCCCATTAAGTGTTGCCAGCTTGGTGGTTGGTTCTTGTTCTTGAAATCGACAAACTTTCCTGCATGTTGTGGGTAAGGGGTCACATAGGGTGCAAATACCGCGAGGAAGATAATTGTAAACACCATAACCAAGCCTAACACGGATAACCAGTTCCTGGAAAATTTGTACCAGGTCTTTTTTAATGAATCTAGTGTCCTGACCCATGGGTCCTCAATCGCATCAGGCGTAAACATCTTTTCGGTCATCATCTAATACCCCCCTTCAATAAACGAATACGTGGGTCCAAGTAAGCGACAATGATATCTACTACAATATTCAGGGTAATAAACACAACACCAAGTACCAGTACCACTCCAGAAATAGCATTTACATCTTTATTAAGCATCACTTGTATACCATATCGTGCCAATCCCGGGAAGCCAAAAATTTTCTCCACCATAAATGCATAGCCAAAAGTCGCAGCGATATCCATCCCCATTACAGTAATAGGTGAAATCAAAGATGGTTTGAGCAGGTACTTCCCGGTCACAACCTTATCCGGGACACCGTAAGCAATCATTGAAGACATACAGTCTTTATTCTGGTTGTCCGCCATACTCGAACGTGTGATACGTGCTGCTTGCGACATAGGTGGCAAAGCTAGCGCAGTAGCAGGTAAGATGAGGTGCATAAACGCATCCCAAAAAATATCAAGACGTCCATTCAAAAGGCTATCTACCGTATACATTCCTGTGATAGTAGGAGGAGGTATGACCCCTTCAGTCAACCTTCCATAGGTCGGGAAGAGGTGCCAAACAAAGCCGAACAACAACATCAAGATAACAGCCCAGGCAAAAGCCGGGGTTACGATACCTAAATAAGAAAAAAGGCGCACTACGTTATCAAACCACGTATTAGCATATCTTGCTGATGTGACTCCCAGAGAAATACCGGCTACTATGATAAAGATCGCCGTTATTCCGACCAATTCTAAGGTTGCCGGAAAGAATTCCTGGATATCCTGTTTGACCGGACGACGAGTCAAAAGAGAATCTCCTAGATTTCCATGTGCAACTTCCCATAACCACAAACCATATTGTTGGTGCAAAGGCTTGTCAAGATGCATCTGTTGTCTGAGCCTTTCTACTACATATACCGGTGCTCTGGGACCCAGAGTCAGACGGGCTGGGTCACCGGGGACGATGCGGGCAATTATAAATATTAATATAGATAGGCCAAATAAAACAAATATCGAAAGGGCTAATCTACGTAGTATAAAAGGACCTAATCTCATTGAACCCTCCTTTCTTCTAACCACTATCAAAAATCGAGTAGGAGGTAGATAATTAATTTATCTACCTCCTCTCACACCACCGTACGTACCGTTCGGTATACGGCGGTTCGTTAGAAATTAGCTACTTGTGTATATCTTTCTGTAAAACTTAGGTACCCAAGATTCTTAAGCCTTTCGTTAGTAAAGGTTAGAGCAAGTATAGGGCTGTTGGAGATTCTCCAGTAGCCTTTTCTGGTGTTGGCATATTCCCATGCCCGGAAGTTATCAATACCAAGTTTAACCAGATTATCGTGTCTGGTCTTGATCTTCTTCCATTGTTTTTAAATAACACATCCTAATCCTTTAGTCTGGTCCATACATCGAGTTCTTGGCATTTCGTTTTTATATCCGCTAACCTAAAATAGCTGACCCATCCTATTATTAACTGTCGTAATTTCAGGTAGCGAAATTCCATACTCCAGGCATTACTCCTTGATGTAATGAATCTTATCTTTTCCCTTACTCTTTCTATTGACCTGGGATGGATTCTTATCCGTATTTCTTCCTGTTTTGTATAGAATGAGAACCTTGAGAATTTTCTTTCCCAGGTCCTGCCTATTGCACTTTTCTTCTTATTAACTTTCAACTTAAGTTTATCTTCGATAAATGAATCACCCCGCAGCAGAGCTACGGGGTATCTAGTACCCCCTAAAGCAAACTAATTTGCTGATAGTGTAACTTTTTATATTCTTTTTCCATTCCTTGCTTTCTTACATATTTGCTTATTGTGTCTTCACTGCCAAATTTGCTTACAGTATTCACAAAAAATCCATCTGACCAAAATTCTCCGCCCCATAGTTGCTTTTTTACTTCCGGGTGTTTTTCAAATATCTTTTTGGCAGTGATACTTTTTATCATTCTTATTATTTCTGTCACACTATATTTTGGAACTGACTGTATTAGAAAATGCACATGATCTCTGTCTGTTCCTATCTCTAAAAAACTTATCTCGTACCTCTTGGAAATTTCAAGACATATACCTTATGAGAGTATCATCTACTTCTTTGTTGAAAATAACCTTTCTATATTTTGCTGGACATACAAAATGGTATATTAGCACAGGTACATTATGTGATTTGTGAATATACTTACTCAAATCACTTTCTCCTCTACCTTTTATACCATTTTATCATATTTTATTGACCGCAGCAGAGCTGCGGGGAATTGAACCCTAAGAGATTAAAGGGGTGAAGCATTTATATCCTTTACCTAACTTACTCCACCCCTTTTAGTGAAGTGCTAGATTATCTCCTCATTTTTTAAGTAGATCTGCCCTCTTCTCAGGGAAGACCTTCATATCACGCACGTAATAAATGTACTCTATTGTTGTAGAAATAGGCTTTCCAGCTTTAATCCGTTCTGCTATCGGCCAAATAAGATAGGCCTTTGGATAAGCAAACTGCATAGCATCATCAGCTAACCAAATAGTAGGAGCCAGATCTACGAGTGTATGTTGTATCTCGGCATACTTCTTAAAACGCTCATCTTGGTCTACTGTTGCCAGTGCATCTTCAATAGCAGCATCAATTTCAGGCGAACCAAGCCACTCAGTCTGGTCAACAGAACCCTGAGAATTAGAGTGATACCGTTTTTCCAGCATCGAACCAGCCTCATTGTAACTAGAAGCTACGTAGATTATTTGGCCGTTCGGGGTAGTCTCTACGGTCTGCGATTCGTCGATCATTACACCAAAGGGGTTCTTAAAGATCTCGACATCGATCCCGATCTCAGCCGCGTTGACCTGTAACAATAGTGCTATTTTTTCTTCATCGGGGACTTCAGCACACCAGGACAGTTTAAACGGAATATTCTCCTGACCGGCGTATACTGATTTGGCCATTTCCTCCTTAGCTTTCCCTAAGTTGTAACTGTACTGGAAGGTATTTTTGTCATGACCTGGCAGTGTCTGAGGGACCGGACCAACCGATTGAACATAGTTCGGCCAAACATCGTTAACTATCACCTCATAATCCATCACCCAGGATAGTGCCTTTCTAATATGGATATCATCGGTTGGGGGGACCTTAGTATTGAGCATGATTTGAAGATTTTGGTTCGCTAAAAAAACGATAGTCTCAACTCCTGGAATCTTAAGTAGAGCAGCATACGCTTCTGTAGGCAACATTTGAGGGACAATCTCCGTTTCTCGATTTTTCATCAGTGTACGGATAGCTACCTCGCCGGGGAAGGCAAATTCTTTGAAGAAATCAGGGGCACCTTCTTCCCAGCCACCCCAGTAGTCGTCAAACTTTTCGCCTAACAGGGATTCCTCCATCTTCATTTCTTTGACTGTATACGGTCCGCTACCGGCGTCGTTGGTTAGGAGCCATTTCTTCCCATAGTCGCCCATCTCCCCGTACATCTTCTCAGACCTGTCAATGTTCTCCAGGACCTGAGATTTATTGAGGATATAAAGATTTGCCAATGCAAGGACAAATGGACCAAACGGCCTTGCCAATTTGAATTCGACCGTGTAATCATCAATAGCCTTGACCGATTCAATACCAGAAATAATTCTGCCTTGAGCATCTTTGGTCTGTAATATGTATGCCCTACCCTCACCAATATTGACCAAGCGTTCGGTACTGAAGACGACGTCTTCTGCAGTCAGTTCGTCACCATTGTGGAACTTCATCCCTTCCCTAAGGTGGAAAGTATAGGTAAGGAAATCATCAGAGATGCCCCACTTTTCGGCCAGGTGGGGCCTTATTGATCCGTCTAGGTTCGGGAATATCAACGAATCGTATAACTGGACTATCGCCATGGTGTCAGAATAATCTGACCCCACAGCAGGATCTATGTATGTCGGCCAATCCATACAAAAACGCACAATACTCTCCGGATTGTGCTCTGTAGCAGAAGCTATTGCAACTCCGGTTACAGAGATAGCCAATAAAGTCACTAAAACCATCAAGTAAAGTAATAATTTAAGATTTTTCATATTATCTCTTACCTCCTAAATAATAATAATTAATCTAAGTATCTTTTACTTTTAACTGTAAATTAACACACAAGCAAATACATTTCGTTAGCTTAAGACAACACATCCAAGTAATCCAGTGTTTTTTCCGACTCAACACCTCCTTTACAAACACAAACAAAGTCTATTATTGCAGCATTAAACTGTTGTAATAGTTTAGTTTTTCCAAAATCCACTAGGCTAATCCTGTTTTATAGTGTATCACCCCCCCCCCCAAGCTGTCAAGCATTTTTTTGGGAATGCTGCTTAAGTTTTCAAGGTGTATAGAGTAAATAATTTAATATGTTGTTTAATACTATCGGCTACTATTTGTAAAATATTGGTACTTTTTGGGTAGTAACTATAATAGCCAATCGAAGGTTTAGTCTATCTGTTTACTTATAATACATCCCATATGTTTCTTTCTTTATTAGATGGATACATATACGTCTTCTTACTATGGAATAATCCTAAAGATATAAGCATTTCCAGATACCTCATAGCAACTGATACGGGATAAATTACAGGAACATTATATCCTTTTTTGCTTAGTTCTTCACGTAAAGACCGATCTACTCCCATCATTCCCGTGCATCCAAGAATAATACAATGTGCACTATCTTTTTCTATAGTGTCTATTGATACTCTAACCAATGCGTTTTTTAACTTCTCTTTATTTGCTAATTCTAGAACAGGAATATCCACGGATCTAACAGACGCTAATTTGCTTTCTATACCTACACATCTAACTATATCGTAAAACAAGGGTATGCTACTCTCCGTAACAGTTACTACAGAAAACTTTTCTGCTAAATCTGCCGCTAAGAGCATAGAAGTTCTGCAAGGTCCAACTACAGGGATATCAAGTTTTTCCCTAACTGCTTCTACAGCAGGGTCAAACATGCAACTTATAAATATTCCTTCGTAACCCTCTACTTGGGCCTTTTCACAAAGTTTAATAATCCCAGGAGTACATAATAATTCATCATATCTGCTTTCAATCGAAGCTGTTCCATATTTAATGCCCTCCACATCTATTTTTGAGATATCAAAACCTAAGCTTTTTACTTCTTCTCTAGTTTCAATTTCAAACTCTTTTGTAGTTACCGGAACTACAACTTTAATTTTCATGTAATTACCTTCCTTCCTTATTGTTCTTATTATCTTTTAATTCCTCGGAGAGGAAAAACTTCTAATATTGAAGCTAATATGCACTAATCATTGCGACATTACAAATATGACGTGACAGTAGTAGCTGCAAATTAATTACTAACCAAATATTTACATCTAATAAGCTGTACTAAGTTCGAGTTGTGTTTACACTTAGCTTAAAATAAAAGTGGTCATACATGTGATCTTTCCTATAGAATATTGATAACCATAATATTCAAAAATAGGAAGGAGAACAGCACACATGACCAAAGATGATCGTATTGCCAGTTACAAATACAGTGTACTGCAACATGCACGAAAACACAATAATA
>NMQN01000596.1 GCA_003575245.1 Candidatus Atribacteria bacterium 1244-E10-H5-B2
CCGGGATGTTAGATTTCATAATATCATTTACAATAGGGATCTCTTTTTCCGATAATTTGATACCTTTTTTCAGCAATAACTCAACAATTTTCCGCCAGGCTTTGGTCCATTTTTCATCTCCATGACCGATACCAAATTGTTCTTCGGCCCAAAGCATAGAGGTCAAAACAGTTTCTTTGATAGTCTCCCACCGATCATGGGAGAAATAACGCAAAGCTACTTTAGAGACTATTCCAAAACCTAGAACTATTAAAGCGTCAAAAAAGTACTTGTAGATAAAACCTAAAATAAGTTCCATAAGATGTCTCCTTTTTAAATAATATTTTAATATATTATATCACGAAAAAGCTTGTAAATTAAAAAATCTGATTGTATTTTATGATAAAATAATCATATTAAAAGAGGTGGTTTAGAGTGGCCAAAATTAGAGGACCTTTGTTTTCAATGGAAGGTTCAGGGAAGTTAGGGAAAACCATTATTTATAGTAAAAACAAAGGAATTAAGACGGCTAAAGGGTATAAGGTTCCTTATAATCCTGATAGTGATGATCAGAAGGATCAGAGGGGATTTATGGCCAATGCAGTTTTAGCCTGGAAAACTGACGGTTATACTGTATTGGATATAGAGGCATGGAATTTATTTGCAAGTATACAAAAAAAGAATTTAAGCGGATATAATATGTTTTTAAGAGAAAGGATCAATGCGGAAAAGAATGAAAAAGCATGGACAGTATTAACGAATTGTATTATAGAGGATGTAACAGGAGTTGGTTGTAAAGTATACGTTGACGTTATTGGGTTTATGGCACATAGATTATATTTAGGGACCTCTAAATTGTCAATGCTTAAAGAATTTGAGGGTACATTTGAAGAAGGTCATTATAAATTTAGTGTGGCAGGATTAGAGAATTTAAAAAGATATTATTTCTATGTAAAGTATCCCTGGGCAGATGATGTTTCGAGGACCGGTATATATAGCTTTAAAACTATTGAGACGGTAGGATATCCCCTGGAAATGGGGAACGAGGCAGTAGACAGAATTGATAATTCAGGTGGAGAAATAACATTAGTTGATAAGTATAGACCTGCAAACAAAGATGGGACTATAACTAAAATAGAAATATACTGTCGGAGTGGTATTTTGGACGCAAAGGTTGCCGGCTTTTTTGTAGTGGAAGGAAATTTCCTTTCTACTAGAAATTATATAACTTTAGAGGATATACCAGAAGGGTTTTCAAGTCATGATGTGGAGTTGGTAGTAAAAGAAGGGGATTATATAGGGATTTATACAGGGTCCAGAGATATAGACGTAGATAATACAGGGGTAGGAAGATGGGCCGCTGGAGGAGATCAGATACCATGTACAAATAAGGAGTTTTTCTATTCAGAGGATGGCGCTGTAAGTGTTCATGGGTACGGGATTGTATAGTATATTAAACTAATATCAAACTATGAAAGGAGGTGATTAATAATGGCGAAAGTAAAAGGACCGTTATTTTCTTTATCAGCAAGTGGACAATTAGCTAAAACGTTAGTATATGGAGATTGGAAGGGGATTGATTGGGTAAGACAGTATGTAATTCCGGCAAATCCTAAAACTGCGGACCAGCAAGAGCAAAGAGGATTTTTTAATGCAGCAGTTGAAGCCTGGCACGTAGACGGATACACAGAAGATGACGTAAAAGCTTGGAACCTATTGGCACTGGCGATAAAAGAAGCGCTAAGTGGTTTTAATGTGTTTGTAAGATTAAAAGTACTTGCAGCAGTGGCAGTTAAGACCTGGGGAGCTTTAACTGATTGTGTTATAGAGACAATTCTTTCAACAAGTTGTAGCGTTACTATAGACGTTCCCAGTGATCTAACCGGAATACTTTATATTGGTACTTCAAAAACATCGATGTTAACACAATTTACAGGTACTTATCTTGACCCTGGCTATACATTTGACGTAATAGATTTGTTAGCAAATACGAGATACTACTTTTATATTGAGAATACCATAGCAGATGAAGTCGCGCGGACTGGGATATATAGTTTTAAAACTGCTGCTGCATAAAAGATCTAAAAAAGTATTATAAAGGTAAAAAAGTTATGGCAAAGGTAGACAAAATAACAGGTGAAAAAATAGAAAAGTTACGAGGTAAAGTTGATTTCTATTTGTTAAGAGGGATTACGCCAGTAGCAAGAAGATGGCCTAAAAAACCTAAACCGCCATACACGGCTTTACAGGCCGAAGCTATGGCGGTTTTTGCTATTGCTAACGGGAGTTTTAGAAGATTATCAGAGAATATAATAGAGGCCTGGAGAAAAGGATCAGTAGGAAAAACAGCGAGTTGGACTGATGTTTATAGGTCAATTATAATGGGATATTGGAAGAAAAACAGGGGTATTGCACCTATAGCATTGGATTATGAGATTGTAGAAGAAGAAGATAAATTTATAGTAAAGTGGGAAGTTTTGAGGCTATCTTTAGTTCCTGAAATACCGGAAGAAATAATATCAATACAAACAGATCTAATTATAAAGGAAGATATTTTAAAAGCACCAAAGCCAATATATATTACTTTAGGCGATGAAGAAGGAAACAGATGGGCGGCACCATATATAATGTACGAGGAATAGGAAGGGGAGAAGTATGCCGAAAAGTTATATTTGGCCACCATTAGAAGCTTTTAGTCATTTTGTTAATGCATGGGTTTATATACCTGTAGAAAAAACTTATTCTTACCATGGTACTAAAAGGCAATGTAAAAAATCACCTAGTACATCACCATCGACAGCATATTTTACAAGTAAGCCTCCAGAATGGGTATGGGATCCATCGCGTGCTCTTTGGTTAAGTCCTACTGGATTTATTGATCCGAATGAAGATCCGGACACATGGTATAACGAAGAAAATGCCTATGATGGCAATACAGGCATATTTGCTATTGGAAATATAAAATTAGATAATGGAGGAACGGAGGCCTGGGGAACTTTTATTTGGTATACTCATGAAGACATGGCATGTGATAAGGTGCGTATATGGTGTAATATTGTAGCTTATACTGATATGATAGATATTAATGCGTACTTTAATGATGTATGGAATTTAGTTTATAGAGGTCCATTTCCCTACGAAGAATGGTTTATAAAAGAGTTAATACCTCCCCAGCTAATATCTGCATTTAGATTTCGTTTTCATGGGACCTGTTATGATTGGATCGAATGGATTAACGGATTGGATTGTTTGATAGGAGAAGTAGAATTTCATGGATATGTTTTATAAAACTCTCCACTTTTAATATAGATCCACCGGGGACCCCTCCACTTTGCCTGTTATTATGTGGCTGCTATATGTAATAATCCCTCCACTATACAATATAAAGAACATGATATATTGCTTATAATGATAGTGAGTTGTTTTGGTAGAGTGCGGATTTGATACGGAGGGGGTAAGGAATAAATAAAGGGAAAAATATAAAAAAAGGAGATAAATAAATGATTACATCAATTTTAAGTTTTATTGTAAGCCATTTCTCTGAGGCTTTATTAGTAATTGCCCTGGGAATGTTCTCTAAAGCACTCGTAAAACAATTTGGGAATGACCGGGCAAATAAGATAAAAGAAACTATACTCTCAGCTATGCTTTGGGCCGAAAATCAATTAGGAATAGGACATGGTTCTCAGAAGTGGACCGCTGCCTGGAATAAGATAATTGAAATGCTACAAAAACAAGGAATCAAGCTTAAAAATGAAGAAATATCTTATGCGAAGGACCTAATGAAATCTAATATACCTAAGATCAATGAAATAACTTATAATGCCTTACCGGAAAAAGCTAAAGAGGCAAGGTTAATTATGAGATCACCTGAAACAGTTGACGCTATTAATAAACTAAAGGAAAAACATAAGACAGAGAAAGAATGAATAATATTAAAATAGCTAAGAATTTTAAATTAAAAGAATTTCAATGTCCTTGCTGTAAAAGAGTTATGTTAGATAGTAAGTTACTTAAAGGGCTTGTACTGCTTAGAATTATGCTTAATAGACCTATATATATAAATTCCGGGTACAGGTGTAACAAAGAAAATGAAAGGGTAAAGGGATACAAGGACAGCTATCATCTGGTTGGTATGGCAGCAGATATTCAGGTAAAAGATATTAGTATAAGTGGTCTAGCAGATTTTGCCGAAAGTTTTGGTTTTAAAGGGATAGGAATTTATAAAAAGCATTTGCATTTAGATGTTAGAGAAATATTATATAGATGGGTGGACTGAAATAGGCGTACTAATATTACTAATATTTTTTATAAGAAAAAGATAGTAGTAGTAGTAGAGAAGCATTTTTTTGTGGATAAGACAAAAAATCGGTTTAAATGCATAACAAAAAAATGCTTGGAAAATAAGATAAAAAAGAGTTGATTTGCGTAATAAAAAAAACCTGTTAATATCCTGTTAATATACTGTTAATAAAATGTTAGTACTGTTAATACTTTACATAAGATATAGTATAGGCTGTGGATAATGTGGATAAATGGGGTAGTTATGCACAGAGTTATCAACAGGTTATGCACAATCAATGTCCAATAATAAATATTATGTAAAGTAAACAAAATACCTTCTGTTTATATTCCCTATACTACATTTATCTTTAAAAATCCTCTTTTTTGCGTAATATTTTTTAAAATAAATTGTAAAAATAGCTAAATCGATTTTAAGGCACCTGATAGGGTCATTTATGCATTTTATAAAATCCGCTTATCATTGCCTATGTAATGTCAAATATTCACTAGTATGGTACTAAATTTTAATCTTTTTTTCTATCTACCTAAATATCTCCCCCAGCGATCTATCATCATCAGGGGGAACAGGATAGATTTTACAATTATGGTCTGCAATTTAAGAGATAATCCCTATTGTTTGCAACTGAATAGATAACTTTCACCGCTCCCTCATTCGGGGGAACTTTTCCCCCCTAAAACTCCCCCCCCCTAAAAACCCCCCTCTCTTT
>NMQN01000176.1 GCA_003575245.1 Candidatus Atribacteria bacterium 1244-E10-H5-B2
AGTCATTTTATATAACAAACTTTAACTTCACAAGTATAACACAGTTTATAATTTTGTCAAATTTATTTAACTAATAATTTATTTATTTACTACCCTACTAAATTTACACTAATTATTTCAACAAGATTGATGCTCTGTGCGGCTAATTATCTCATCTTGCAAGGTCTTGCTGAGATTATTAAAATAATCACTGTATCCTGCTACTCGCACAACAAGGTTTCTATATTTTTCAGGCTCTTTCTGGGCAACCTTTAAGGTATCAGCACTAATTACATTAAATTGTATATGATGCCCTCCCAATTTAAAATAAGCTTTGATTAGATGAGCAAGGCTGCTTATCCCCTTTTCTCCTTCCAGTAATTGGGGGGTGAATTTTTGATTTAGAAGAGTCCCTCCCGTTTTTACCTGGTCCATCTTGGCAGCTGATTTGATAACTGCTGTGGGCCCCAAACGGTCAGCCCCCTGAACCGGGGAAATACCTTCTGACAGTGGTTCACCTGTCCTTCTCCCATCAGGTGTAGCTCCCACTACTGAACCAAAATAAATATGACAGGTTGTGGGGAGCATATTAATCCTGTAAACTCCGCCTTTGGTATTTTTTCTTCCGTTTACTTCCTCATAAAAAGCATTAAATACTAATTTCATAATATCATCGGCATAATCATCATCATTCCCGTATCTGGGAGTCTTATTTAAAAACAATTGGCGTATCTCTTCGTGGCTAATAAAATTATTTTTCAATGTTTCTTTTAATTTTTTCATGCTTATATTTTTCTGGTCGAAGACATGATATCTAATTGCTGAAAGACTGTCAGTGATAGTCCCAATTCCCACTCCTTGAATATAATCGGTATTATAGCGAGCTCCTCCGGAATTATAATCTTTCCCTTTTTCAATACAATCACTAATTATTATAGAAAGGAATGGAGCTGGCATATAAGCAGCATATAATCTTTCAATTATATTATTTCCCCTTATTTTTATATCTATAAAATGGTGAAGCTGTCTTTTAAAGGCAGTAATTAATTCTTCAAAAGAATTAAATTGAGTTGCTTCACCAGTTTCTATTCCTATTTTCTTACCAGTCTGGGGGGCAATACCGTTACCTAAAGTTATCTCCAGAACTTTTACTAAATTAAAATAGCCGGTTAAGATATAGCTCTCTTTGCCAAAGGCACCGGTCTCCACACAACCACTGGTACCGCCACAGCGGGCATCCTCTAAAGATTTACCCTGTTTAAGCATCTCCTCGATAACTTCTTCGGCATTAAATACCGAGGGCTGCCCCCAACCTTTTCTGATTATCTCACCAGCCCGTTTTAAAAACTTATCCGGACTTTTCTTGCTCAATTGAATATTGGTACTGGGCTGCAATAATCTCATTTCGTCGATTACATCGAGTATCAGATAGGTCAGGTCATTCACTCCATCAGAACCGTCTATCTTTAATCCACCATTATTAATATTGGCAAAATCGGTATAAGTCCCACTTTCTGCTAAAGTTACCCCTACTTTGGGTGGTGCAGGTTGATTATTGAATTTTATCCAGAAACACTCTAAAAGTTCCTTCGCCTTCTCCTGGGTCAGTGTCCCTTCTTCTAATCCCTTTTTATAAAAAGGATATAAATGTTGGTCTAATCTGCCAGGATTAAAGGAGTCCCAGGTATTAAGTTCGGTGATCACTCCTACGTGAACGAACCAGTACATCTGGAGGGCTTCCCAAAAATTGCGGGGAGGGTAGGCAGGGACATATAAGCAAACTTCGGCAATTTTTTTTAACTCTTTTTTTCTTCGAGGATTTTTTTCAGCATCAGCCATCTCTAAGGTCTTTTCAGCATAACGCTCGGCAAACCTGATTATAGCTTTAGCACAAATAAGCATAGCTTTTAATTCTTCCTGTTTATCATAAGCACCGGGGTCATTTAAATAATCGAGATTCTGCATATTTTTTTCTATATCCTGAATAAAATCAGAAAAACCTTTGTGGTATATCTTATCATCAGCCACTGTATGTCCGGGGGCTCTCTGCTCCATAAATTCGGTAAATATTCCGGCTGTGTAACATTCTTTCCACTCCGGAGTCATCTCTTTGAATATCCGATTACGCATTGACCTGTTTTCCCAATAAGGGATAATCTTCTCTTTTTGAATATTTTCAACTTCCTTACTTACTGTAAAAGAAATCTTTTTTCGATTATTAATCAGTTCAAGGTCTTCAAGACTGTGACAACATAACTCAGGAAAGGTGGGAGTCGCCAGGGGGTGTTCCCCTCTTTCTCCTATAATAAGTTCTCTCTCACCAATATATATGCTTTTATTTTCCAATACATGTTGAAAAGTTAAGGCACGGAGAACGGGAATTGAAACTATTCCGTTGTACTTTTTGTACGCCTCAGTTACTAAACTTGCTCGCTGGATAGAAATATAAGGTTGAGTATTTATACTTTCCTGTCTTAATTTTCCCACTCTTTCATTCATATAGATTAACTCCTTAATTTTACATTCAGATTAAATTTCCTTAAAATCGCAGATACCTCGGATAATTTTTCTTTCGAAGGAGGTTGTGTAGTTGCTAACTTATAAGCGCTTCCCAATCTTCTGTATTTATCTTTGCCTATATAATGATAAGAGAGAAGATTCACTTGAGTTATCTCTAAAGAAGATAAAAATTCTCCCATTTCCTTAATGTTTTGATAATCATCATTTATCCCAGGGATAACCGGAAAACGAATAAAGATATTATTGTGTACAGAGGAGAGTTTTTCTAAATTTTCTAAAATGATCTCATTAGATACCCCGGTATATTTTTTATGCCTTTCGTTATCCATCAATTTTAAGTCATAGAGAAATAAATCTACTTTGGGATTTATTTTATTTAAAATTTCCCAGGAAATATATCCGGAGGTATCGACTGCAGTGTGAATCTTCTTTTCTCTACAACCATTTAGGAGCCCTTCTAAAAATTCAGATTGCCCCAATGGTTCCCCACCGGAGAAGGTCACTCCCCCGCCAGATTCTTCATAAAATACTAAATCTTTTTCTATCTCTTTTATAACCTCTTCAGCGGTTAGTTTTTCTCCTATTATTTCCCGGGCTATAGCTGGGCATTTTTCTATACATTTTCCGCAAAGAATGCATTTCTCTTTTTCAGTAATCGGAATACCATTTTTTATCTGAATAGCACCGGAAGGACAAATCGTAGAACATGCTCCGCAGCCTATACATCTATCTCCCCAAAATATCATTTCCTGTCCGTTTAACTTACTTTCAGGATTTTGACACCACCAGCAGTTAAGCGGACATCCTTTTAAAAAGACTGTAGTTCGAATTCCAGGTCCATCATGAATCGAATATCTTTGAATATTAAAAATTATTCCTGTAGATATAAGAACAGGCTTTGTCAAAGGACCGTCCCCTGACAAAGTTGAATGATTTTTTGAGCGATTTTCTCAGGAGCAAAACCAAAATATTCAGCTAATTGCTGTGCCGGCGCACTCTTACCAAAAGATTTCATAAATACTGTGTAATAAGAATCGCTTAATAACTGATACCAGCCCTGTCCGGTATTAGCTTCAATTACTACTCGAAGTGTGTCTTTAGACCCCAGGATTTCTTCTATATACTTTCTCTCCTGTCTTAAAAATTCTTCCCTGTCCGGAATAGATACTACCCGGCTGGTAATACCGTTCACTTTTAAGATAAGGTTTACTTTTACAGCTATTGAAACTTCACTACCACTGGCCGGACACCTGGGTCTGGGAAAATTAATCGCTATTTATGATGATAATGGTATCTGTCTTGCCGGGGAGACCAGGGTAACTTTTACCGAATCGGTAGCAGATAGATTTAGGGCTTATAACTGGAAAGTAATCGACCATATTAGCGGCCATAGTATTGAAGAATTTAAAGCAGCCATTATTAAAGCCAAAGAGACAGAAGATAAACCAACTTTAATTATAGCCAAAACCCATATTGGTTATGGCGCCCCTACCAAGCAGGATTCCAGCAACTGCCATGGCGCACCCTTAGGAGAAGAAGAAGTAAAAGGTTTAAAAAAGAATTTAGGATTACCTCCGGAGGAGAAATTTTACCTCTCGTCTGAGGTTAAAGAATTTTTTGAAAGCAGAAAAAAGCAACTTATTAAAAAAAGAGAAGAATGGGAAAATAAATTCACCCAATGGGCTCGAAAATATCCTGAACTCAAAGAACAATGGGATAAAGCCCTAAATTTAATTGTCCCTCAGGATTTAGAATTGGATAGCCTAGAGATAAAATCTCCGGTAGCTACTCGAGTAGCTTCATCGGTAATCTTGAATAGACTTGCCGATAAAATTCCTTATCTTATCGGAGGTTCAGCCGATCTATCTCCTTCTACCAAAACCTATCTTAATAACTATGGAGAGGTTCAAAAAAACAGTTTTACCGGTAGAAACCTCAGGTTTGGAGTTAGGGAACATGCCATGGGAGCGATTGTTAATGGTATAGCGGCACACAAGGGTTTAAGACCATATTGTTCTACCTTCTTTGTCTTTTCTGATTATATGCGTCCGGCTATTAGAATGGCTGCCTTAATGGGACTCCCGGTAATCTATATCTTTACCCATGACTCTATAATGGTAGGAGAAGATGGTCCCACCCATCAGCCGGTGGAGCAGCTTGAAGCCTTAAGGCTTATACCCGGTTTAAAAGTCTTAAGACCTGCCGATGAGGAAGAGACCAAATTAGCCTGGATAGAAGTATTGAAAAGGACAGAAGGTCCTATTGCCCTGGTTTTATCCCGGCAGAATTTACCTTACCTGGAAAAACACCGTGGTACAAAAGAATTCTCCCGTGGTGGTTATGTAATATCCCACAAAGAGAAAGAAACGCCCCAAGTAGTATTAATGGCCAGTGGTAGTGAAGTTTCAATAGCTGTAAAAGTAAACCTTATCTTAAAAGTGAACGGTATTACCAGCCGGGTAGTATCTATT
>NMQN01000070.1 GCA_003575245.1 Candidatus Atribacteria bacterium 1244-E10-H5-B2
GTCTTTTTATACCCCTCGAATTGTATATATGCACAAATTCACTAAAAAGGGTATTTCTGTTCTTAGCCGCTTGAAGATTTTTTTTCTTTCAATTAGTGCTACTTTTTGGAAAAAAATCTTGAAGCGGCGATCGTTCGTCAAGCTAAAAATAAAATATTAGCTAATGTTCCTTCCCGATTGTATTTCTCGGGAAGGAATGATTAGCGTATTGAAACACAAAAAGGCAGTATGGGAGCGACCGAACGAGGGACACAAGGGAGAGAGGAAAAAAACGATATGCTTACATTTATAGCTATAGAGTTTTAGGTGAATCGACCGTAGATGTTTCCCCTATGGTTTTCCCCCCTAATAAGATAACCTAACCTTATTTTCTTTCGAGAGACGAATCTGCAAGCCAACAGGGGGCGTTCACGTCCCCGAGGCGTAGCAGTGAGGCGGTAGAAGAAATAAAAAGGGGTTAAAGGAAAGGGGGGTTTTAGGGGGGAAAACCTTTAAGGGGAAAAAGTTGTCCCGAGTGAGGGAGCGGTGGTAAAGGTTGATTCTTCTGTTAGATTAAATTTCCTCGAGTATGATTCATTTAAAATAATGATAGATCCCGGGGGGGAGATTTACTATATACGGTGTCCTATGATCAGGGATCCAAAAAATATTAACGCTATATATGGGGGTCAGGTCTCACTCTAGAGCAGTCCACATACCGGACATAATTTTTATCAAGATTATAATTCCAGTATCTATCACCATAGACTCTTATTTTTAATATCTGGCCAGGCATTTTTTTTAAGATGATACAAGGCATGAAATAATCATAACAGGATTTCTGATTAAAGGCATGACTACAACTAAGTAGATGAGTAGTTCTCATCATATTTTTTTAGGATCCTCCTCTTTTTTGATCTTCGACCATAGGTAAAGTTCTACCAATGTTTTTAGTGTTATGTGAAGTTTTGCACTCTTGATTTTTAGAATTTCATGTAAATGGTTATTTACTCGTATATATTTATCAGGCATTCCAAAATCCTCCTAAAATAATAAGATTTGATATACAATTATAGTATAAAAGTTTGGTTGTTGTCAAATCGATTATCAAACAATAAATCTTACAACCAAACATAAATTTATTTTGGAGTTATCCACAGGTTATCCACAATTTATCCACAGGTTATCCACAGGTTATCCACAGGTTTACTTTACATAATACATATTATAAGGACGTTAGGTTTTAAACTACGAAAAAAAAAGCTATGATGAGTAAATGAAAGAAAATAAGAGATGATTTTTTCTAAAAAGATACTAAAAAAATGCTTTTGTTCAAAAACGAGGGAGGAAGCTCTAATCGGTTAATACAAAGAAATTTGGTCTAAATTGAACAGATATTTTAGAATATCGGGGAGATTTTACTCAAAGATTTATAAGGTCGCCATCTTATGTAAAGTAAAAAGAGATAAAAGCAAAAAAGTATGGTATGAAAACCATACTGAGTTGTCCACAGTTTCCACAAAACAGATGTTTTTTTTGAGTTATCCACAGGTTATCCACAATTCATCCACAGGTTATTCACAGAGTTATTAACAGTCGAAAGGTTCGATATATATGGGCAAAATTGAGTTATCCACAGAAAACAGGGTTCTCTACTACTACTACTAGTTTTATATATGAAATATATTAGTAGTAGTAGGAGAAGAAAAAAATTTAAAATGGCTATTCTAAATAGAGGTTATAAAAAAACCCTGCCTTACATTAAATCAAGGAAAAATTGTAAAGCAGGGCAACAGCAACCCGGAGAACTCTGGAGAGAAAGCCGGATCACTGGAAATTTTTTCTATAATAAACCACTCCAATGGTATTTATTAGGTCTAACGTCTAAATGCAAGAAGGTACCGTATAATCCGATACCATTGAAGCCTACTCTTTCAGCAAAGACTGCGAAATCTGACATATTTTTTTGTTTTACAGTAACATCGGCTGCCATACCGTAAGTATGATAACTGGCTTTTGTACCGCCTACCTTATCGTTCTCCTTTTTACAACGATATCCGGAGTTTATATAGATAGGTTCCTGAATAAGAAGTCTTAATTTAGCCAGGAGTTTTAATAGGTCCGGATGTAACATAACACGTCCGCAGCAAGGACATTGAAATTCTGAAAGAACAAAATTAGTATCGATTGTAATATCGTTAATATCTTTCATGGTTATTCCTTACCAACAGGATATTTTTTCCTTAGTCGATTTACTAAAACTTTATATTCCGGAGTAGAGGTAAAGATTTTTCTTTCAAGAGTGGCTTCCGGAGGTAGTGCATTATAAGTTATTTCGTTAATCTTCGGGACATTAGACTTCATGATATCAGTTACAACGGAGATCTCTTTTTCTGATAATTTGATACCTTGTTTCTGTAATAACTCAACAATCTTCTGCCAGGCTTTAGACCATTTTTCATCACCATGACCGATACCAAATTGTTCTTCGGCCCAAAGCATAGAGGTCAATATTGTTTCTTTTATTTTGGCAGTTCGATCATTACCAAAGTAACGGATACAGACTTTAGAAAAAACTCCTACAATGATTGCAACTGCAATACTAAGTAAGTAATTTGAGATAATACCGGTAAAAAATCCCATAATATATCTCCTTTTTAAATAATATTTTAAGTTATTATATCATAAAATAGCTTGTAAATAAAAGGGACTGATTGTATCATAGAATTAAAATAAACTATGAGAGGAGGTGAATAAAAATGGCTAAAGTAAAAGGACCGTTGTTTTCGTTGGATGCAAGAGGACAAATTGCAAAGACCCTGGTGTATATGGGCTGGAAGGGTAAAAAAGATGTTAGAGAGTATGTTATACCGGCCAATCCGAAAACAGAATTACAGAAGAAACAAAGAGCATATTTTAAAACTGCAGTTGGTGAATGGCATACTTCTGGATTTACTGCTGACGATGTTAAGGCATGGAACTTACTAGCATTAGCACTTAAAGAGGCTTTAAGTGGCTTTAATATATACCTGAGGTTAAAGTTGGATGCATTAATTGACCTAGTTGACTGGACCCCGATATATGGTGTTTCCATAGCGGCAACAGACGGAGATACAGCTACACTTACCGCAACCGGTTTTGAAACACTGTCTTATATGACATATTATGGAACATCAAAGACAGCTATGTTTAACACTACACAAGGAGACGCTATAGCTGGAGATATTTCAATGACGTTTGGGCCGCTTGTTGATGGCGTAAAGTATTATGTTTACGTGAAAGATGTTTTCCATCTAAAATCGGCAAGAACCGGGATATACGAGTATACGTTTGAAGCCCCATAGGAGAATGTAATTTATGGCAATAGTAGATAAAATAAGACCTGAAACAATAGAAAAATTAAGGGGAGTTATAGACTTTTACCAGGATAAAAGAACTGGACCTATTGCCAGATCTTGGCCTAAAAAACCTAAACCGCCATATACCGCGCTACAAGCCGAGGCTATGGCGGTTTTTGGTATAGCTAATGATTCTTTTCATTACCTTACAGACAATATAGTCAAAGCCTGGCGTGCTACTTCAGTAGGTAAAACTGCTTCCTGGACCGATACGTTCCGGGGAATAATAATGTCATATTGGAAAAAATATAAAGTAATAGCCCCCATAGCTATTGATTACCAGGTAATTGAAACTGATACAGAATTTAAGGTAGAATGGGATATTTTACAAAGGTTTATTGCTCCGGATATAGAGTGGGAGTATACGAAATTAGCAACAACTTTGATTAATAAAGAAGATATTTTATTGGCACCTAAACCTATATATTTTACGCTTTTACTTAATGGTGAAACAAGGCTTGTGGCGCCATATATATTATTTGATGTTGAGTAAAATAAGAGTTAAGGAAGGAATATATGGCTATTACATGCGTTACAGATGATCCGTATATGCGTGATTTTTACCATTGGGTTTTGCAAGGACATTGGGTGGGAGGTTTTAACCCGGTAGACGAAGGCTTTGAATGGAATGTTGCAGGTGGGGAAATAAATAATATAAGTATAGGATACCCAAAAAGCCCATTCTGGTATGAGCTAGGGAATAACCCGGACTATCTATCATCAAGAAAATTATATTATTATAGAGCATGGCATACCTATTATGATGGTGAAGAATTGGTAAAGATATATGGAGAAATGAAACAATTTACTGCGATAAATCCCAACTGTACCGGGTTTACCAACTTCCAAGCTAAAAAAATGATACATAAATATTATTCCTACCATGGAGGAATAATGGCTTGCAAGATACAACCAAATCCTGGAACATTTATTTGTGAAGATACAGATCTTCCCTGGGGTCCGGAGATACAAGTGAAGTTCACGACTATACTTTCTTACGGTTTTCGTGCTACAGGATACGAATATAACGAAGTCCACGACAGAGTACTAGGAAATACGAACGTTAGAACAATAGGTCAAGAATATTATCCAAGGACTACGCAGATTAGGATAAACCGTCATTTTGTGGCATTTACCACACAAAATCTGCCCGGTGACTGCTGCATTGTAAGCGCCTACTTAAGAATTTTGACGGGTTATCTTTACCCAACAGTTCCCTTTAATGTGGTTATAAGGAATGGTATGCCTTTGTGGCCGGATGTAGGGAATCCCCGGGAGAATTATAATTTTGCTAATTATTCCGGAAACGGGGGATCTGCCCCGGCAGAAGGTCAAGTCTGGATGATTATAAATTTAAACCCAGCAGGGCTATTGTGGATCACTAAAACAGACAATACAAAGTTCGCTTTGCTTTCGAGTAGAGATATAGCAAGGGCCCATCCCAGTACTGAAGAGATGATGGACATTACTTCGTTATCAATAAATCAGCAATTGTGGGTTACTTATAAACTCCCGCTATAATATTTGGGCTATCTAACTCAGGTCCTACCCCGGGGATCCTCCCCATATTACCAGGCTATTACCAGGCTATT
>NMQN01000742.1 GCA_003575245.1 Candidatus Atribacteria bacterium 1244-E10-H5-B2
CAGTGGGGAGAGTGTGGCAGAAAGAAGAGCTTATTATACTGGGAGAAATTTGTTTAAAACACAATATTATTGTTGTTTCTGATGAAATCCATGCTGATATTTTATTTGAAGGATATAGACATATCCCTTTTGCTTCAATTTCACCGGCATTTGCTCATAATTCAATTACCTGCACTTCACCGAGCAAAACTTTTAATTTGGCGGGACTTCAGACTTCTACCATCATTATTCCCAATAAAAAATATTATAAAATCTATGAAAATATCTTAGAAAGTTTAGCTCTTGACAGAAACAATGTTTTTGGACTGGTAGCCTTAGAAGCTGCTTATAGATACGGAGAAGAATGGCTTGAGCAATTATTGTCTTATCTAAATGAAAATTTAAAATTTTTGGTGAAATATTTTAAAGAAAGAATTCCAAAAATAAAAGTTATAAAACCGGAAGGGACTTATTTAGTTTGGCTGGATTGCCGACAATTAGAATTAAGCGCCAAAGATTTAAATAATTTTATGATTAAAAAAGCCAGAGTAGCCCTTGATGATGGATATTGGTTTGGTATCGAAGGAAAGGGCTTTATGAGAATTAATATTGCCTGCCCTCGTTCTTTTCTTGAGGAAGGTTTGAAGAGAATAGAAAGAGCAGTTAATAGTTTATAGGAAAAAACTACCAGGAGACGGTCCTCTGGCAGGAAAGTAATTTTTACTTTTTATTCAATTAAGAGATTTGAGGAAGGGAAGATGAGAAAGGTTGAAGAGATGATTAAATCATGAAAAAATTGTTTGATAAAACAAAGATTAATCAGATGGAACTGGAAAATAGATTTGTCCGTAGTGCAACCTGGGAAGGATTAGCAAATCCTGATGGCTCCTGTAGCGGGGAACTGGCTGACTTAATGTTGGAACTGGCAAAAGGGCAGATAGGGCTGATTATCACCAGCCATGCATATATTAATCAAACCGGACAGGCGGGAATTAAACAATTAGGCATCTATAGTGACCAACTTATTTCCAGCTATATTGAAATGGTCGAAAAAGTTCATAGAGAAGGTAGTAAAATTATTATGCAAATCGCCCATGCAGGAGGTCGAGCTTCAGCCCAATTAATTAAAAATCAACCTTTTGGACCTTCTTCTTTGGAAATTAAAGATTGTATGATGTGTAGAGAAATGACTAAAAATGAGATTTTTCAAACTATTGGTGATTTTAAAAATGCGGCACTGAGGGTAAAAAAAGCAGGTTTTGATGGGATCCAGATTCATGCAGCTCATGGATATCTGCTTAGCCAGTTTCTTTCCCCATTTTTTAATAGAAGAAAAGATGAATATGGGGGAAGTATTGAAAATAGAGCTCACCTTATTTTGGAAATTCTTCAGGCTATTAGGTCTGAATTGGGCAAGCAATTTGCTATTCTCATTAAAATAAATTCTGATGACTTTATAGAAGGTGGCTTTACCCAATCTGAAATGATGCAAGTATCCGCAATGCTTGAATCAGCAGGTATTGATGCTGTTGAGTTAAGTGGTGGAACAAGCCTTAAGATAAGCAATTATTCCTTTTCCAGAGTAGGCGAGATTGATTCTAAGGAAGAAGAGGTTTACTATCGTGATGCTGCAAAGTTATATAAGGAAAAAATTTCTGTTCCCTTAATCCTGGTGGGGGGAATCCGCTCTTATGAGCTGGCTAAGGAATTGGTAGAAAAAGAACTGGTAGATTATATTTCACTATGTCGTCCTTTGATTAGAGAGCCAGATTTGATTAAGCGCTGGAAGAGAGGCAATACTGAAAGAGCTGCCTGTATCTCTTGTAATAAGTGTTTTGAGCCAACAAGAGCAGGAAAGGGTATATATTGCGTTGTAGAAAAAAAGTGATAGAGGACGGTTATACTAACTCAATAATATAGTACCTTTTACTTTCTGCTATCCACTTATTAATTTTCACTATCTATTTTGCTACTTCTTTTTTAAGTAGAGCATTTTTTTCTATTTATTTGTACTTTTCTTCATTTAATTAAATAATTGTTAGATATTATTTGAGTATTGTTTTGAAAAATACTATTTGGAGTGTTAGAATAAAAAAGATTTTAAAAATTTAAAAAAGAAGTGATTTATTAACCTTTCTTGTAATCTTAAAATAAAGAGATTAATTAAATGTATTAATTCGAGGTCAAAGAAGAAAATGTCTGATAAAGATAGAAGAGAAGTAAAATCAAAATTAAAACTAAATGCTTTAGGCCATTCCTATAATGATATGTATTTTTTTATCATACCTTTACTTTTGCCCCTTTTTAGAGAAGAATTTAGCCTCAGCTATGTTCAATCAGGATTAATCTTAACTGTTCATGTTGCTTTGAGATCTATCTTTTCCTTAATATTCGGATACCTTGGAGATAAATATGAGAAAAAAGTGATTATAGCCAGTGGCTTTATCTGCTCTTCTATTTTTTTAGGAAGTTTAATCTGGATAAATAATATTAACACCATTGTTACTTTTTTATTTTTATTGGCAATTGGTGTTTCAACTTTTCATCCCTTAGCAACTGCCATTGTTAGAGAAAATTCTAAAACAAACCAGAGAGGACGTTATATAAGTTTATTTTCTGCTGCGGGAACAGCAGGAATAATTGTTGCCAGTCTTTTATTCGGTTTTTTTGTCCAAATATGGGGATGGAAAACTACCTGCTTATTACTCTCTTTACCTGGTTATTTCTTGGCTTATGCATATCTAAAATCAAAAAGGGGTAAAATAAATTTCCAAGCAGAAGCAGAGAAGAAAATCAAGCAAGGTTATGTTTATTTATTTTTTATTAGTATGGGTATTCGAAGCCTGGGATTCTGGGCCATTCTTTCCTTTCTCCCTCTTTACGCTACAGATTATCTCGGTTTAAAGCCCGAGGTTTCTGCTTGGATTATAACTATAATGTTTATAGGAGTATTTTTAGGCAGCCTCATTTCCAGTAGAATTATAGATAAAAACCATATACTTGTCTTAGTATTGTCAACAACCATTATTACTACTTTCTTACTTCTGGGTATCACTTTCATTGTCCAACCTATACCTATTGTCATAATTATTGGAACCTTAGGTATTTTAGAAGGAATATTCTTTCCCTCTCAAAATACCTGGCTAACCTTTATTTGTCCAGCTAGCCATCAGGGTAAAATTTTTGGGATAAGTCTTTTTGTTGAGGGACTTTCTGCCACAATTGCACCAACTCTCTATGGATGGATTGCCGATCAAAGCAGTTTAATTTGGGCTTATCGTTTAGCTGCCATTCCTTTATTTATTAGCTTCGTTCTATTCCTGACACTTCACTTTTTAGAGAACAAACACGAGAAAGCTTATAAAATGAAACTTAACCTTTTGCCATAGAGTATTCACCACAAAATAAAGAACTTTCCCTTTTTTTAAAAATATTTTCTAAAAAGCTTGACAAATATTTTTTTATAGATTATAATAATTGCATGATGGTGCAAATAAACAAACATTTAAAAAAAGAACAAAAAGGTGAAGATAGGGGATGCTGTGGTATTCCTGGGATTCCTGAACCTCGCTTTTTAAAGGCATTTAGTGATTCTACAAGACTTCGTATCCTCGCCCATTTGGTGGAGGCTAAGGAACCTCAAATGGTCAGCGAGATTGCAAAAAATTTTCCTATTGATGTTTCTGTAGTATCTCGTCATCTTGCTATACTTCGGGACGAGGGAATTCTACTTGCAGAGAAGCAGGGTAAAGAGGTTTATTATTCGGTACGATACGAATTTTTATCCTCGATCTTTCGGGGTTTTGCCAGTGCTATTGAATCATGTTGTCCGTCTAAAGAGAAAAGTGAAAAATAACAATATAAGGGAGGGAAATTTTTTTAATATTATATTTGCATAATTACGCAACTGTGCTACTATATAAAAGAAAAAAATCAAAAAAATAAAGAAAAAGGAGAATATTTCATGAATACTAAAGAAAAGAAAATTGATGCAAAAAAGATTAGAGAGGAAGTAAAAAAAACTTATGCTGAAGCAATATCCCGGAAAAACCCAAGTTGTTGTAGTAGTCTTGAAGAAACATGTTGTTCTGTTAAAGCAAAAGATATCGGCTATAGTGAAGAAGAACTTAATAATTTTCTTGCTGATCCTAATATTACAACTTTTGGTTGTGGAAATCCATTAGCCTACAGTGAAGTCAGGGAAGGTGATGTTGTGCTTGATCTGGGTCCGGGTGCTGGGCTTGATCTTTTGATTGCTGCCCGTAAGGTGGGACCCTCAGGGCAGGTCATCGGTGTGGATATGACCGAAGAGATGATTGCAAAAGCGAAGGAGAATATCAAGGTTGCAGGAGTCAATAATGTTGAGGTACGCAAAGGATTAATCGAGAATCTTCCCGTTGAATCATCTTCGGTTGATTGGGTAATCTCTAACTGTGTTATTAATCTTTCTCCGGAGAAAGAGAAAGTATTTTCTGAGATTGCTCGTGTGCTAAAACCAGGAGGTCGAATGGTAGTTTCAGATATGGTGGGTGAGAACATTCCAGAATGGTTGAGAGAAAATAAAAACTTATACAGTGCCTGTATTTCCGGAGTGATCAGTGAAAAGGAATATCTTTCTGGGCTGCGTAAAGCAGGGCTTGAGAAAGTGAAGGTTTCCGAGCGTATTGTATATCAATCAGACGAGTTAGAGTCATTTATTAAATCATCAGATAGTCTTTCTTTTTTTCCAGCTTTAAAAAACGAAAAAGAGTTTGAATTAAACAAGGTTGTCAGGCGAATTGCTAAAGAACTTGAAGGCAAAGTGGCAAGTGTTAAGATTTCTGCTTATAAGCCAATATCTTAAAGTTTTTAATAATGAGAAATGTCACTTATTACGGGGAATAGGTTATAATAGTTTATGGTCTATTCCCATTTTTAAATAATATATTTTTGATAAGTTACTCCTGAGAGAGATTAGTAACAAATTTAAATAGGTTTTAAAAAAT
>NMQN01000119.1 GCA_003575245.1 Candidatus Atribacteria bacterium 1244-E10-H5-B2
TTTGCTATTCGAGCCAATTTGTAAAGAAAACTGACTAACTTCATTTTTTAGTCTCCTCTCAAAATCTCGAGCAACTGTTTTCTACCCCCTCGAGTCTCTATCATCTTAGAAAAAAGATACCTTTCTTCTGCTGAAAATAGTTTTCGTTTTTGTTTATTCCTTTTTAAACCTAGCCTCCTCACTCTATTCCCGACAGTAGTTATACTACAACCCTGAGAGATAGCAATTTCTTCGTAGCTTTTGCCTTCTCGGTAGTCTTTAAGAAAATTGAGAGAATCTATTTCTTTAGTCAAGCGAGCCACCTCACTTTGCTCTGCTTTTAGCAAGCTCATTTATAGGCTCTAATTCTCCACCACAATTCTGACAGATTCCTTTTAAAGCCCAACCAAAAAAATGCTTTCCGCAATTTTTACACCTATATTCTGGCATTTTTTTTTAATCTCCTTCCATTTATTTCTTTCAGCAAATCGTTCAGCTCTCGAAATTATCTTATACCACTTTTCTTCTGAAATTTTTGAATCCTCTTTTATCTTTATGCCTTTACCTCGACAAATCGGGCATATCGCCAGTATTTCTCCACTTACGAAAATTTTACCACAACCGAAACACTTATATTTAGGATACATTTTTTTAATCTCCTCTCATCTTTAGATTATATTCCCGGTTATATTTTTGAATCTCCGCTTTGTGTCCTTCTATCCATAGTTTTCGTATAGCCTGACAGGCTGCTTTATTATCCTCGTAATATTTTAAATTTCTCTTTTTAATCTTTTTTCTATTTTTCCGATACCACACTTTAGCAAGTTTTTTTAAACGTTCTTTATTATCTCTCCGGTAATTCTCAAAATAACTACTTCTATCTATTTGATGAGTTCTCCGATATTCTTCAACCCGAGTCAATATCTCCTCTTTATGTAGATAGTAGTATTCTAAGGACTGCTTACTTTTGCAAACCCGGCAAGCTCCAGCCCGACTATCAGAGGAACGTTTATCAACTGAAAAGCTAAAGAGTGATTTTCTCGTTCTACATATTAAGCAAATCTTAAAGCGTTTCTTAGTCTCCTCTTCTTCTCTTGATTCGAGTTCCCTCTCCAATTTCTTCTTTAAAGACAAGTCAATAAATTCATAAATTCCTTTACCCAAAACAAACCCCCTTTAAATATCCCCCACCTCTTAGGCTAATTTCGCAAAACCCAAGAGGTAGGGTAAGCAGCAACCCGGAGAACTCTGGAGAGAAAGCCGGACCACTGAATTAGCTCACTTGCTCATTTTTTCTCTTTCTTAATTGCAAGATAAATTATCACTACTATTACGCCAATTAATAGATAAAGAGACCATTGCATTTTTTAATCCCCCTTATTTAAGTGAGTTTTTTAGATCCTCGCTCGTAACCCACAATATAACCAAAAGTCAGTCCTATTATAATCCCTGCAATACCGACAGATATAAGCTCCATAATTAATCCCCCTTTCTTTTTATAGCAGTTAAGTCTGCTTTTTTCTTGCTGCTAAAGTCCAGTTAACTTCTTTAAACTCTGCATCAATAATGCCTATTTCTCTTCCTCTTTCTATTGCATTAACAGTAAGTTCTGTATCTTCAATATCATTACTACAATAAGTCCAAACTCCTATAGTTAGCCCTATAGCATGTTCTCTTTTAAATCCTAACTTCAGTAAATCCTTTTTTTGTTCTTCAGTAAGTTGTAGAGTAGGCATTAATTTCAATTCGTAGGTTTTCATCTTAAATCCCCCTTTCTTTAATTTTATCTCAGATATCTCGCTCTCAGATCTGAATAATTCTCGATAATAAAGAAATATTCTTCTTTCTGAATCTCTATTTTTAAATATCTCTTAGCGTATTTTAAAACTTTTTGCCAGTCCATTAGCATATTGTAAAGACCTTTTCTCCTAATTCTTTCGACTGAAATAAATTTTCGCTCTTCGTTAATCAATTTTAACTCTCCTCTTCAATTTCTTCTTTGACCTTTTCGTATAAAGCTAATACTTTCTCTTTAGAATACTCTTCTACCCAATCCTCGACCTCTTCTCTGCTTTCTTCGTCGCTTGTTTTCGGGATATCAAGATCGATAAGTTTCTTTATTTCGCTCTTTAGAATCAAATTAAGTTCTTTTACCGGGAGAGCGTCAATTTCATATTGCACTACTCCGTATTTTTTAATAAAATCCCTAACGTACTCTTTTTCTCTCTGCTTTTCGCTAATTGTAAAGCCGACGTTTGGTTTTAAACCAAACTTTTTAATCTGCTCCATAGTTAAAGCGATCCTCTTTACTTTAGGATCGAGGAGTCCATACAATTTAAGTTTTGTTTTTAATACTTCCGGGATATGAAAGCCCTCAGGATCAAAATCTGATATATACAAAACCTTTACTAGTACCTTATTCTCCTCTTTGCCTATCTCAGAGATTCGCTCGTAAGCGTCATGATGGCAAGTTCCGCTCCCCCAACCTCTACCTACTATTAAAGGCACGTCGATAAACCAAGTCTCGTTTGAGACGTTCCCGGAGATAGCGTCTTTTTCGATCCAGACCTCACAATATTTTTTTTGCAGGAGCATACTATCCCTTCTATAATGTTTACAAATCCATTTAAAAGCCTCGTCATAATCCGGGAAAGTTAGCCTCTGAATAATATTCCTCGTTCTGTCAACGATAATTTTCCAGTCAAGCTCCCCTTTTTCTCTCGCCTCTAACAATAATTTAGACAAATTAATATAAGGAGAATCTTTTTTGCCACTAGGCTTTACAAGTCCTTTACCCAAAAGAACGTAGTAAATTCTTCTCAGAGTCATAGCTCCCTCAATTTTAAATTGCTCTTTTATGATCTGAAATTTCTCAAGAGACTTCTTGTAAAACATTAGATATTATTCTCCTCTTCATTTCTGAATATTTTTTAAGAGCCTTCTCTCTTTTCTCAAAAAATCGCTCTTTAAAACCGGGAGCGTTTAAATCAATTATAAACTCATAATTAAGATATTCGGGAATTTTGCCTATCTCTCCGGAGTATTCTGTTACTTTGATTCTCATTATGAGCTTTCGATATTCCTCGTAAATACAGTTTTAGCGAGAGATCCCGTCTCAACTCCTGCTTTTTTGCACATCTGTTTAAACTCTTTTGCTCTGATCCCCTGACAAATATCTTTACTCTTTTCGCTCGATTCCTTATTAAGTCTTCGCTGTTTATTGGTAGCCTTTAGTTTTATCTGATATTCCCGGTCAAATAGGCTCAACTGAATATTATGTTTTTTAGCCCACTCTCGAGCTAATTCTGCTCTTAAATCGTCCATAAAATCCCTTCTTTCTTTTGTTTTGAGAGGATCGGAGAGCATACCTCACATAGTAAAAATTATTTACAAACTGAAAATAGCGTCTCCAATCCTCTAAGTAGAGATCGAAAAGCATCGTATACTTAGCAAAATTGATTTACAATAAGCGAGTAGCATTTTCAACCTCTATTAAATATTTAAAGACTTCTCCATATCGTTTATTTCTCTCTGAGTGATCCCTAAATATCTTTTAGTAATATTGCTATTTCTGTGTCCTAATTTCTCTCGAATAGCCTCGATATTAAAGCCGGATATTCGAGCATGATATCCCCACGTCTTACGTAAACTATGGCAACCGAAACGCTCTCCGTTAAGCTCTACTAATTTAGCCCATCGTCTAATTAATACCCAAAGCCTGATCCTCGAGATAGCTCTGTTTCTATTCCTCTTTGAGTAGAAGAGCCAATTACCCGGATCGAGACTGTCTTCATTATAGATATAGAATTTTATTGCTTTCTGTATGTTATCGTTAATATAGATCTTTAGCTCCCTGCCAGTCTTTTTAGTCTTTACATAAAGGTATTCCCGGATATCCCCCGAGTCAGTTAGGAGATCCCCGACCTTTAATCGCAATAGATCAGACGCTCTCAAAGCCGAATTAATCCCTAACGTAAATATAAGATAGTTTCTCGGAGACTTCTCCTCTCTTAACAATTTCTTAATAGCCAGTATTTTCTGTTTATCCCTAAAAGGCTCTACGAAATTCATTATATAATTCTCCTCTCTTATATATTTTTCTACCTTATTTTACACTAACATATATAATATTGTCAAACCTTTAGAGAATTATTTTTAATAAAGTCTTGAAAGTCTTATATTTAAACACTTTAAACACTTATTATAATATCGTTTAAACTACATACACAATAACATTTATGTATATATGCTCTGTTTATTAAATATATCCGATCCGATAGCAACTCGGGGTTCTCGAGTAACTCAGATGGTTAAATAATTTTTTCTCGTTTCTCTTTTTCTCCTCTTCAAGAGGTTAAAACTGAGTTAAAACTGAGTCCAGTTTAAACCCCCCTCAGGAGAGCCTTTGTTTACAACAGTCTCAGAGGTTAAATTCTTGAGAAGTTTTAACCAGTTTAAACCTCAACACCAAAAAAAGCCTTTGTTTACAATACTTACATATATATAATAATTATATATAATAGGTTTAGACTTATAACCCTCGAGACACACGTTAAAATTCATGTGTGGGTATAGGGTTTTCAGTTTTAACCCATTAACCCCCCCTAACCCCTTATGTAGCAATGGTTAGGTTTTGTTAGGTTTAAACTGAGCAAGTTTTAACCTCTTAAATAGCAATATAAATTAATTCCGGTCTCCCCCCTTTACTCCCTTTATTCGGGTCTTTTTTGGCAAATTTTATAGCCTGTCTCTCTACGAGAGTCGACTGAATTTTATAAGTCTGATCACTATTTAGATTAAACTTTTTCATTAATTCGCTCCGTTTAACAATTTTTCTCTTTCTGATATAGATCAAAATATCCCTGACAAGTCTCTGATCTTCGCTCAGTCCGATAGTCTCAGAGATCATAGGCTTTGCTGATTCAGTTAAGAAATTTAATGCTCGGGTAGCATAGTAAAAAGCTTCTTTTGA
>NMQN01000535.1 GCA_003575245.1 Candidatus Atribacteria bacterium 1244-E10-H5-B2
GAAGCATCATTGCACCGATGCTTATACATGCCGGGGCTGATTTATTGATTATTCTCCAGATTTTTGCCTCTTACGGGGTTATTGATTAACGGTGACTTCAAAGGACCAAGAAAAAAGGTGAGTCCACTGCATATAACACGCTGTTTATGGCTCACTGTGTTCACCCAATCTCTTTGGGCTTCACAAACAGCGGAAAGGTTAGACAAAATCGAAGTGCAAAGGAGTGAAAAACTGTGAATCATAGCATACTAAATAAAATAGTAAACTGGGCTAAAAATGAATCTGAGATTCGAACTCTTATTCTTGAAGGATCGCGAGCATCAAATTCACCAACTGATGAACTGTCGGATTATGATTTAAATGTTTTTGTAGTTAATCCTGATAAGTATACTTCAGATAACAGTTGGATAAATAATTTTGATCAAGTATTGGTTTATCAGAAAGAAAAGTTTTTCTATAAGAATATAGAAATTCCTACTCGATTAGTTTTATATAAAAATAATCCCCGAGTTGACTTTTCCTTCTGGCCTATCAATGTATTGTATAAAATTATAGAAAATAGAATTCTACCAGAGTCCTATAGAAACGGTTATGAAGTACTTCTCGATAAAGATAAGATTACTGATAATATTATATTGCCTAATTACGATGGTTTTATAATAACCCAACCAACAGAAGATGAATTATTGACAACAATGTATAATTTCTGGTTTGAAGCATACAGTATTGCAAAGTATTTAAAAAGAGATAGATTATGGTTTGCGAAAATATTAGAAAATGGTCCAATAAAAGGGTTTATGCTTCAAATTATATTATGGAATGAGTCGAGTAAATATGATTGGAACAACAACAAAATTCATTCGCAAGGTAAAAACCTTGAAACCCAAGTAGATATAGATATTAAAGAATCCTTCAAGAAGTGCTTTTCAAAATACGATAAAAGCGATACATGGGATAGTTTATTTGGAATGATCGAGTTATTTAAAAGACTTGCATATAAATTAACAATGAAAATAAATGTTAAATATCCAAATGATTCCATTTCTGAAATAGAAAAATATATAAGACAGTTATATGAAAGATAATGCACCGTGACATAATCGTTAGGTGATATTCCGGATATGTTTTATAGCTTTTAGAGAACAGAAGAGGATTTTTTAAAACCTTTGTCGTATTAGTTTTAAAATAGAAAATAAAAATCTTTCTTCGAGAGGAGAAATAAAAAAGGAGGTCAATATGTTTTGGGGAGTAGTAGCGGGAATTATAAGTATGTCCTTTTTGGGTTTTATTCCTTTATTCGGTCCGCTTTTTGCTGGTTTTATCGCCGGATTGATTGTTAGAGGAGCAGGAAAGGGGGCGTTAGCTGGTTTTTTAAGCGGGAGTTTCGGAGGAATATTGGCATTACTTATCCTCCCTGGTTTAGGTGGTTTTGTAGGTACTGTTTCTGGTGGATTATTGGGAGGGGCATTAGGTGGAATAGTTGGAACAATATTAGGAGGAGGAATTTTTATATCTACCCTTTATTTCGGTTTATTAGGATTAGTCGGTGGAGCTCTGGGAGGACTGGTTAGACCCAGATAAGGCAAACCAAAAGCAGATTATTTTGGTAATAGGTAAAGAGACTTAATAAGAAGAGTGGAGAGTAAATGAAAAAAGAAAAAGTTCAATCATTAATTGCGGAACATTTTACTAAAATAGTACAGAAAAAGAACAGGGGGACGGTTCTCCTTTCCATCTAAATACTATTCAATAACAACTAATACACTTCGCTACTATTTTTTAAAGAAGAAGGATTTTTTAAATCTTTTGTCGCAAGGAGACGATGTCAAGGGGACGGTTCTTTTGACAATAAGAGACCTAAAGAGGTAGTCAAGGGCCTAGATGTCCCAGACAATACAGTAAAACAGAAATATATCACATCATGCTCCGGGGCAATGAAAGAAAAGATATATTTATCGATGAAGAAGACAAAAGAGAAATGAAAGAATTTATTCATTGCAGCAATAGGCATGAAGAAAAGAACTTTCTGGAGATGAAAGAGACTATAAAATCTGAAATGATGAAGGAAATGTTAACGAATATATAAATGGGTATCTGAAGTCAAGAAACTTAAAAAAAGAGGATTTGAAAAGAAGAGAACATACTAAAAAAAAGAAGATTTGATCCAACAATAAAAAAAAGATCGAATTTATCAAAAAGGAAGATAGCCATCTTAACTGTCAAAAGAACCATCCCCTTGACACTCGTAAAATCAGGAATTAAGATAGAAAAAGAACTTCCAGTATTGGTTGGAGCTGGAAGAATCTTAAAAGGAGTAAGGATGGGTAACGAAGTTCAATAATTTAATGACTGGCCTTCGTTCGCACTATCGCATAACAGCGGATAAAAGGCTACGGTATTACGCACCTTCGCCCAAATTGCCTCCGGCAACTTCTTTTATCCGCGGAACGTTATATGAGATTGCTCCTAGGTGAAAAAATGGCAAAAAATTTGGCTTTAAACAAGAAGAAATCTATCATCCTGGAACCAAAAGCACCATATAATTTTGATGCTAATTTCTACAAGCCATCTCATTTTCCATCTTCTGATAATGTTTGGGAAAAAGAAAAATATTGGATAACAATGATTTGGAAAAGTAAAAGGTTAGGATTGAAATTTGAAAATACCGGAACGGTAAACAAACCAAAAATTGAGGTTAATATCTATTCTCAAAAAGAGTTATCAAAGGATTTTATAGACAGTTTAATTCATGAAATTCGATGGAGATTTAATTTTGACCAGAACATAGCAGAATTTTGCGAAAAATTCAAAAATGACCAGGTTCTTGGTTCAATTATTAAGAAATGGCAGGGAATGAAACCAATCGCTGCAAATTCTCTTTATGAAACTCTGATTATTTACCTTGTACTGCAGAATGCGACTGTAAGAAGAAGTGTTCAAATGCTGGAAAATCTATTTGATAGATTTGGAGGGAAAGCAAAATTTGATGGGAGAATTCTTTCAACTTTTTGGGAACCAAAAGATATGGCAAGATCTACAGAACAGGAAATAAGAGACTTGAAAGTTGGGTATAGGTCGAAGTTCTTTACGAAAATTACCGAGCAGTTTGTAAATAGAGAGATTAATGAACTCGCTTTAAGGAAAATGTCTAAAGAAGAAGTCAAAAAAGAGATGTTAAAATTCTATGGAATTGGTCCTGCTTCGGTTGAATATTTGCTTTTTGAAGATTTTTACTTTCTCGATAGTTTAGAAACAATCCCACCGTGGGAACAAAAAATAATGTCAAGGTTAATATTTAATCAAAAATTAGTCTCTGCGAAAGAAATATTAGAATTTTTTGAAAAGAGGTATGCTGGATGGGAGAAATTAGCATTTCATTATATTTGGGAAGATATTTTCTGGAAAAGAAAATACCAGCATATTGAATGGTTAGAAAAAGAAATAAGATTATAACCGTGCCCTATAAAGCGTGCGAGCAACTTCGTATAGCAGCGTGTTTTTACGACGCTTCGCTAAATCACTTCGGGGCTTCACAAACACGCAAAACATTAGGCGAAATTGAGTATGGGCTAAATTGGCAAGCGGTTAATTAGATTGATATGCAAAATCAGCTTGTACAAATATCATTGACATTGTTTGCTGGATAATCACATAATAGAAACAAATCGGAGGATCAAATTAGAATGCCAAATATAGCTTATCCTGAACCAACTGTGGGTGCATTGATCTTTGATCAACAATCCCGAATCTTGTTATTAAAATGTAAGAAGCATAAGAATCGATATGTTATACCAGGGGGCCATGTAGAAATCGGTGAGAAAATGCATGATGCTGTACGCAGGGAGGTTAAGGAAGAGACCGGATTAAATATATATGATGTTGAAATACTTGCCATACAGGATTCGATTTTTAATAAGTTTTACCATAAACGAAAGCATTTCATATATATTGATTTCAGCTGTAAAACTGATTCGAATGATGTAAAAATAAATGAGGAAAGTGAAGAATTTATTTGGATAACCCCCCAAGAATCCTTAAGCTTGCCTTTAGATCCATATACAGAGCGTTTAATACAAGAGTATCTTAAAGGTAATAAGTCCAAATACTGTAAGAACGTAATTTATGGATATAAGGGGTTATAGAACAAGTTCTAATTGTTATTTTAGTTCAGACTCAACATCGTAGAAGTACAGGTAGGCGGCTGCGCTCGTTCCTCGCTCCGCCCAAATCCACGGCATGGATGATGGAACTGACGAGTAATGTCGTTGACTAAATACTTCACTGAATTCGATGATGATAAAGCTACCACCGAGGGCTTCGCCAACCCGCGTTTCGTTAGGCCTAATTCCTCGGGGTCACAAAAATTTAGAAAGGAATATAAACTATTTATCAAACATTATTATTATGACTAAAAAACTAGTTAAAAAATATTATGCAGAATATGGCATAAAAGAATGGAAAAGATTAGCTCAAGATCCCTACCATCGATTAGAATTTGATACAACTATGTATTTTCTTAAAAAGCATCTTCCAAAGAAAAGTTTAATTTTAGATGCTGGTGGAGGTCCTGGAAGATATACCATTAAACTAGCGAAAATGGGATACGACATTATTTTGCTCGATTTGACTCAAGAATTATTAGAAATTGCCAAAAGACGAATCATAAAAGAAAAAGTTCAAAACAAAGTGAAACAAATCATACAAGGTTCTATTGATGAACTTTCCATGTTTGAAAATAACGCTTTTGATGTTGTGATTTGTCTTGGTGGAGCGTTATCTCATATTGTGAATAAAAAACAGAGAGAAAAAGCAATTAGTGAATTAATTAGAGTTGCGAAGAAAAATTCTCAAATTTTCGTTTCTGTAATCGGAAGACTGGCTGTATGTATGAATTCAATTAATTATCTATGGCG
>NMQN01000763.1 GCA_003575245.1 Candidatus Atribacteria bacterium 1244-E10-H5-B2
GCACATATTTTTAGGTCAGGTTAAATCATCATTAAAAAGAGCTGTTACCAGCCAGAAATGCATTCGAACAAATGATATTGAGAATGTAGGAAAAACTGCGCGACACCATACTTTTTTCGAAATGTTAGGAAACTTTTCTTTTGGCAATTATTTCAAAGAAGATGCAATTAAATGGGCCTGGGAATTTTTTACTGAGGTTATAGGATTCCCTGAAGAAAAATTATGGGTTTCCGTATACAAAGATGATGACGAATCCTTTGATATCTGGCACAATCTTATAGGTCTTCCAGAAAAAAGAATCATCAGATTGGGAGAAGAAGATAATTTTTGGAAAGTAGGCCCGACTGGTCCCTGTGGTCCCTGTTCCGAAATATATATAGATTTAGGTGAAGAAAAAGCGTCAAAAGAAGGCGGCGGAGTAGGTGTAGATGAAAGATACCTGGAATTATGGAATTTGGTATTTATGCAATACAATCGCGAGGAAGACGGTTCATTGACTCCCTTGCCCAAACAAAATATCGATACCGGTTTAGGTTTAGAGAGAATCGCCTCTGTTTTACAAAAAGTTGATACAGATTTTGAAACAGATTTATTCTTACCCATTATAAAATTTGTCGCTCAAAACGCTGGTATAAAATACAAAGAAGATAAGAAAAAGGACTTAGCCTTAAAGGTAATTGCTGATCATATAAGGGCTTTAGTCTTTATGATTTCTGACGGGATAGTCCCTTCCAATGAAGGCAGGGGTTATGTTCTTCGAATGCTACTAAGAAGGGCTTTTCGCTATGGGAAGGTTATTAACTATGACCAACCATTTTTATATGAAGTTGCTCCGGTGGTAATCAATTTAATGAAAGAAGTTTATCCGGAAACCTATAAAGAGGAAAATCGTATCTATCAGGTAATCCTTGCCGAAGAAAAAAGATTCCAGGAAACTTTAAATATTGGAATACAAATATTAGATAATTTAAAGGAAGAATTAAAACAAAAAAATAAAGATAAACTTAGCGGAAGAGATGCATTTAAACTTTACGATACATATGGATTCCCTTTAGAATTAACCAGAGATATTCTGGAAGAAGATGGCTTTGGGATTGAAGAAGATGATTTTAAAAATGAAATGAAAATTCAAAGGGAAAGATCCAGAGAATCGTGGGTAAAAAACAAAGCGAGCGCCGAAGATGATAAAATTAATCAGAAATTATACCAGGATATTTTAAAAGAACGGGGAGAGACAGAATTTATAGGATATGATTCTTTTGAAGCTAAAAGTAAAGTAATTGCTATTATCAAAGAAGATAAATTAGTAGATAAGGCAACAGAGGGAGATAAATGTAAAATATATTTAGAAAAGACGCCATTTTACGCTGAAAAAGGCGGACAGATTGGGGATAAGGGAGTTATAGCCTCCCCATCTAAAAACAATCTATTGGTAGAGATATTAGATACCCAAACTCCTATCGAAGGTCTAATTGCTCATTTTGCGGAAGTAAACAAAGGGGAAATAAAAGTTGGTGATGAAGTATTAGCCAGAGTAGATTTATTAAGAAGAAAGGCAATTGCTCGAAATCATACAGCTACTCATCTCTTACATCGAGTACTTCGAGATGTATTGGGGGACCACGTAAAACAATCTGGCTCTGCAGTAAATAACCATCATCTTCGTTTTGATTTTAACCACTTTGCTCCTTTAACTATGGAAGAATTAGAAAAAATAGAAAGTTTGGTAAATGAAAAAATATTGGACGAGTTAAAAGTAGAAACGAAGATTAGCACTTTTGATAAAGCAAAAGAAATGGGGGCAATTGCTCTCTTTGGCGAAAAATATGGTGAACAGGTAAGGGTGGTAAAAATCGGAGAGTTCAGCTTAGAATTGTGCGGAGGGACTCATCTAAATTCTACTTCTAACATCGGTCTGTTTAAAATATTAAATGAAGAGGGAATAGGAAGCGGCTTAAGAAGGATTGAGGCAGTAACCGGTGGCAGAGCTTTAAAATATATTAAAGAAAAAGAAAATATTATCAAAGAAATTTCGGACAAATTACAAACCACACCTTCTGGAATACCGCTAAAGATTGATCAGCTTATAGATGATGCAAATAATATTAAAAAGAAAATTAAAATTATTCGTAATAGATTAGCCCATTATGAGGTTGACAAATTGCTATCCAAGAAGAAGGAGATTAAAGGAGTAAATATTATATCACTAAAAGTCGAAGCAGCAGATAATAACGACTTGAGAAATTGGGGAGATTTAATTAAAGACAGGATTAAATCCGGCATTGTGATATTGGGAACAGAAGTAGACGATAATAAGGTTGCATTACTGGCTATGGTTACCGATGATTTAGTACAAAAAGGTTATAATGCTGGAAATATTATAAAAGCTATTGCTCCTATTATCGGCGGAAAAGGCGGGGGCAAGAAAACCATGGCTCAAGCCGGAGGTCCAAAAGTAGATAAATTAGACCAGGCATTAGAAAAAGTGTACGAAATTATTTAGGTAATTATTAAACCATGAGAATTTTAGGAATAGATTTAGGCGAAAAAAGAATTGGAATTTCCATAAGTGACGAATTGGGAATTACTGCCCAGGGGTTACCCACCATTAATTCAATTAATGAAATAGAAGATTTAAAAAATATAAAAGAAATTATCGACAAATACAGGGTAGAAAAAATAATTTTAGGTTTACCCAAAAATATGAACGGGTCTTTAGGTAGGCAGGCAAAAAAGGCCCTATCCTTTGCAGAAAAACTTAAATTATCTTTTCAACTACCTGTAGAGTTAGAAGATGAAAGATTAAGCACAAGTAAAGCTGAAAAATTTTTAATTGAAACTGACCGAAGTAGAAAAAAAAGAAAAAAAGTTATTGATAAAATGGCAGCAGTGATAATTCTCCAATCGTTTTTGGATAGAAGGATGGTGAATAAAGAGATAAAAAATGAACTTTATTAATAAATTGTTTTTTATATTTTCTATGATTTTTTTGATTGCTATCCTATTTGTTACCGCTATATATTTCCCATTAGAAGAAAATTCTACGACCCAAAAAGTTATTAATATACCCTCCGGTACTAATGCCAAAGAGATCGTGGTTGTATTAGAAAAAAATGAAATAATTAGAAAAAATAATTATATATTCAGAATTTTAATCAAATTATTGAAGTTAGAAGACCAATTAAAGTATGGTGAATATAACCTCAGCCCCTCAATGAATATGCTTCAAATACTGGATAAATTATTAAAGGGGGAAGTAATAGTATATAAAATAACTATTCCGGAAGGCTATACTAGTGCCCAAATTGCCGAATTATTGGATAAAAAGGAGATTGTAGAGAAAGAATCTTTTTTAAAACTGGTAAATGATGGTGAAAAATCCTGGGAAGGTTATTTATTTCCTGATACCTATGAAGTACCCAAAAGGTATGGCTCAGAAAATATGCTTAAACTTTTATTATTACATTTTAACCACATAGTGGATGAAAAATTAAAAGATAAAGCAGAAGAAATCGGATTTTCTATGGAAGAAATTATAATTTTAGCCTCAATCATTGAAAAAGAGTCTAAATTTACCGAAGAAAGAAGGCAAGTATCATCTGTTTTTCATAACCGCTTAAAAAAAGATATGAAGTTACAATCATGTGCCACAATACAATATATTTTAGAAGAACCTAAGGAAAAATTAGACGAATATGATTTGAAAATAGATTCTCCTTATAATACATATCTTTACAAAGATCTTCCACCAGGTCCAATCTGCAATCCCGGGCTTGATTCAATTATGGCTGCCCTCGAACCAAAGGAAGAAGATTATTTATATTTTGTGTTGGGAGAAAATGGCAAGCATATATTTTCCAGAACCTATCAAGAACACCTAAAAAACAAAAAGTGACAAGTTTGGTGCCTGGCACAAAACTTGTCACTTTAAGGAGTGAGATTATGAAACCATTATTAATAGGCATTGCCGGAGGAACCGGTTCAGGCAAAACAACAGTTGCCAATAGGATTTATGAAAGCTTGAAAGGAGTAAATGTAGTAGCACTTCAACAAGATGCATATTACATAGATTTAAGCCATCTTCCTTTAGAAGAAAGAAAGAAAATAAACTTTGATCATCCTTCAGCTTTTGATAGTGACTTGTTGATAAAACACTTAAAGAAATTAATTAAAGGACAAGAAATTGAAAAGCCCATATACTCGTTTACTGATTATACTCGAAAAAAAGAGACAGAAAAAGTACTTCCCAGGGACATTATAATATTAGAAGGTATTTTAGTGTTAGAAGAAGAAAAAATAAGGAACCTATTGGATATAAAAATTTATGTTGATGCCGATGAAGATGAAAGATTCATACGAAGATTGGTAAGAGATACAAAGGAAAGAGGAAGGTCAATGGAGTCAGTAATTGAACAATATTTAAATATTGTAAAGCCAATGTTTTTACAATTTGTGGAACCTTCTAAAAGATATGCCGATATAGTTATCCCCCAGGGTGGACTAAATGATGTAGCAATTGATATAATAGTAAGTAAAATAAAATCAAGAACTTAAAATTAACAAGATAAAAACAATAATATCCATAACTCCTTTCTATTAGAGGAGAAGTATTCCTATATCTCCTCCCCCTTGAGGGGGGAGGATTAAGGTGGGGGTGAAAAAAGTAGAGACGAACTTAAAGAAGAAAAATAAGATTGCTATTGCTAAAAAACTTAGAATAAACTCTACCGATACAGAAAAATACTTATGGAAATATTTAAGAGGAAGGCAACTTGAAGGTTTTAAATTTCGTCGTCAACAACCAATTGGGAAATATATAGCCGATTTTATAAATCTTGAAAGAAAAATTATAATAGAAGTAGATGGCGGACAACATTTAGAAAACAAAAAAGATAAGTTAAGAGATAAAT
>NMQN01000426.1 GCA_003575245.1 Candidatus Atribacteria bacterium 1244-E10-H5-B2
ATATCGTTTGCTTCTTTTTCGGCATCTTCAAAAAACTTCATAATCTTCTCCTTATTATCAACCATTGAAGCATCACTGAACGCATCAACCAATCGAGAGCTAAATTTAGTATAGACTTCATTGAAAGAAGTGGCGTTCGCTGGGGGAATCATTTTCATATTTTCTGGGCGGTCGAGTGCTTGTTTAAAATGGGGTTCCTTCTTATAGACCTCAGAATAATCAACCCATTTACGGGTACAGATCCAGCCCACATCTTTCATCATCTGGACTAAGTATTTATCTTTATTAAGATACATCGCGAAATCCCAAGCAACACTCTTATTCTTGCTTGCAGCCGGAACAATCAAACCGTCAATGTTTAGGTTGGTAGCGGTTTGTATATCTCCACCGACTACTTGGGCAATTCCATAGTTCATCCCAGGAGCGTGTTTTTTAACTTCACCAATCACATATGTCTCCCGGTTAAACTGGGCGGTTAAGCCCATGACGAAAGCATCTGAATCGTGCTTGATATTAAAGCTATCAACCTTGTATTTATGGAGAGCCTGTAGGTAAAAGTTCATAGCTTGATAACCAGCTTCGTTAGCGAAATTCGCTTTAAATTTACCAGAAGTTGTTGGCTCAATAACTGATCCGCCGTTCGGGAAGAGGAAAATTTCAAATTTTTGAGCTACCCCCGCCCCACCTCCTGAGATTCGCAAGCTGATTCCTGAACGGATTAAATTTCCTTTATCATCATATTTCGATAATTTACGGGCATAATCCATCAATCCATCAAGATTTTTCGGAGGTGTTGTTAAACCCGCTTCCTTGTAATAATCCAGGTTATAATAAAGGACTTGGAAACCATGGACATCTGGGATCCCGTAAATCTTACCAGCCTTATCAGTAAAAAGATTTAGGTAAGAAGGTTCAAAGTTTTTATCAAGCCATTCCTTTACTTTGTCCGGAGCGGGATCCAACATAGCATTTTTCATATGCAGATTCGCGATAAAATATGATGTGACAAATAAATCTGGGCCAGTCCCGGACGGAAGAGCAATTGCAAATTTTTGTTCCGCTTGACGTAGTTCAAACGGAGTAACCTCAATATTAACATTCGGATGCTCCCTCATGTAATCAGAAGCTGCGGCTCTATACACTGGAACCCGCTCTGAATATCCTGTCCAAAATTTAATGGTCACAGACTCTGCCGCAAAAGTTGTAGATAGTGCTAAAAACACTGTAATCGATAAACAAATTAGGATTAATGTTATTTTTTTCATTTTAGTTTTTTACCTCCACTAAAATTGAATTTTCATAAACCAAACTTTAAACTATTAATTACTTTTATTCACCTCCCTTACTTTATGTATTTGTAAATATTTATTTTTTAATTCCACTACCACCTCCCAAATCTTTCTTCCGATAACAATTTATAAATCTTCAAAATCTCAAAAAAAGTTTGTTATATAAACTAATAACATAATTGCTTTTTTTCTTCAATATAGATGCTTAACCCTAGCAAAATACTTTTCTAAATACTTCTTATTTGCTTCATCTCCCCCAGGTACATTTCCGCTCTTCCAAACTGGTGGATTAATCCCTTTTTGGACCAATTTTTCAACTACCAAAGCTGTAAGACAATTAACTATAAAACAAATGGCAAGGGTAGAACTGGAAGCAACTTTTAAATCAAATCCCTTAATTTCTAACACTGCATCTCCAACAGGCACATGAGCATCTATTACTGTATCTCCTAACTCATATAAGTTCTTGTTGCTGGGATGCCTAGCTGATATCCCAAGCGGAACATTTTTTGAAAACTCCGAGGAAGTTATAGCTATTACCTTTGCTCCCCTTTTCTTAGCCTCCAAAGCCGAATCAATGGTAATAGCATTTATTCCATTTACATTGCTAATAATTATTACATCATCTCTTTTTACTCCATAATAATCTAGCACGAGCTTGGCATATCCTACAAGACGTTCTGTATTAGGATGACTATCCATAACTGACAGCCCGGGAGGAAAAATAGGATTTATGCAAGATAGCCCTCCCGCCCTGTAAAATGCCTCCATTGCCGCCATAACTGAGTGACCACCCGTTCCAAATACGTGAATTAATCTATCCTCTTCCACTGCTTCACTAATAAGCTCAGCAGCCTTCGCAAGAGTATCCCTTTCCTCTTTTCTTATCTTTTCAAGAATTTCCTCTATTTTGCTTAAGTAACTCTCTACTATATTCATAATCTTCTCTCCTTTAAATTATTTCTTTAACTAACTATACCTTTTTCCCGTATTACTTCTAAAAAATCGGTCTCTCTTTATTAAAATTGCTTCTCATACACTATCCTTCCCTCAACCACTGTCATAATCACATTCACATCCTTATCAAGGATGACTATATCAGCATCCTTTCCTTTTGTTAGACTTCCTTTTTTATCATCCACACCTATTACCTTAGCTGGGTTTATGGTAGCCATCTTAACTGCATCCTGTATCGATAAGCCTACAAACTTGACTATATTTTTTACACATCTATCCATTGTGGCTACACTACCAGCAAAGGCATCACGGGTTAAAAGCTTAGCTACATAGTTCCCTTCCACCTCTGAGATTTCAAACTCCTCTGCCATATTAGCCTCAACAATGATATCTAATCCCCCAATTGAGTATTCGCCTGGCCCTAACCCAGTAGCACTCATAGCATCTGTTATAACTGATACCTTGTCTAAGCCACTTACCTTTATTATCAGCTTAATAAGACTGGGAGGAAGGTGATGACCATCAGCAATTACTTCCGTTGTGAGTTCATCTAACAAAAGGGTTGACTCTATGACGCCAGAAATCCTGTATGCATTGATTCTTTTCAGCCCAGACATTCCTGAGTACATATGCGTTACATGAGTATAACCAGCATCAATGGCGGTAAGAATATCTTGATAAGTAGCATTGGTGTGGGCAATTGAGGCTACAATTCCACGTTTCTTCAACTCTCGTCCTAATTCTAATCCTCCCTCTAATTCAGGGGCTGCAGAAACTCTTAGAATACAATTACATTCATCTAAAATCTTTAGGTACTCCTCTGACGTTGGGTTTTTTAGAAACTCTGGGTTCTGTGCTCCTTTTTGCTCCATGGAAAAGTATGGTCCCTCTAAATGAGCACCCAAGACCTGTGCACCAGGCATTGTTCTTTTCTTGGCTAATTCTATGCTCTTGATCGCTCTTATTATATCACCCATAGGAGCAGATAAAGTGGTAGGGACAATGGAAGTTGATCCCCCTTTTGCATGGACGATTGAAATTTTATCCATAGCTTCCTGCGTTGCATCCATGATATCCGCCCCACCTCCACCGTGAAGGTGAATATCAATAAACCCTGGAGCCAAATATTTATCATCAACATCTATTATCCTTGCGTTTTCGGGAACTTTAATTTCATCCTTACGGCCAACATAATAGATTTTACCATCACTAGCTACTAACATGCCATTATCTATAACCTTCATAGGAGTTATTATTCTTGCGTTTTTGAATATGAGAAGCTTTTTTTCAGTCATACTTTCCCCTTTTAACAATAAATTTATACTCCTTAAGCAACTTAGCCGAGTTCTTATCTAAAAATAAAAATGCTTTTTTGTGCTTTCTTAATATGGAAGCAGGGTGGCATGCAGAAATATCACATTCAAGGCAGTCCCTGACAGCCCGCGACTTACGACTATCTGGAACAGTGCAGATTACATTCTTTGACTTCATAATTTGATTAATGGACATAGAAATTGCCTTGTAAGGAACTTCATTAAGGCTTTTGAACCATCCCTCACCAAGCTGTTGTCTTCTGCAGGCATCATCAAGCTCAACTACAAGATACGGCTTCTTAGTGTCAAAGTCAGCTGGAGGATCATTAAAAGCTAAATGTCCATTTTCTCCAATTCCAACAAAGGCGACATCAATCTCCTTTTGTTCTATAATCTTACCTAAACGTTCACATTCTGATTCTGGGTCTTCGGCATCCCCTTTAATTAAATGAACATTTCCCGGATGTACTTTATTTATTAACCTTTCCTTTAAATATTTTCTAAAACTCGCTGGATGAGTTTCTGGAAGGCCAACATATTCGTCTAAATGGAACATGGTAGTCTTTGACCAATTAATAGAAGAAATACTTGTAAGATCTTCTAAAAATTCAAATTGTGATGCACCAGTTGCTACTATAAAAGTAGCCTCACCTTTTTCCTTTATTGCATCTATTAATATTTTAGCTGCTTTCTCTGCTGCAGCTTTACCCATGCTACACTTTGTTTCAAATGTTTCAATTTTCATTTTTTATAGCGGTATTCAGTACCACCTTACCTCTCCTCTATCTTCTTCTTTAACTCCTTCCTTCTGGCCTCATAGAATTGATGAAGTTCTTTATTCCCCTTATTTTTTATTCTTTTTCTGTTAAATTTATGGTCACAATTTTACTTTTATCGTCCGCAGAGGCAGTTATCCTCCTCTCACCAGCCTTCGTGCCAGCCGTATAAGTGGTACTTGCTTTGCCGTCTTTATCTGTATTCACATGGTTTTCCTTTAAACTTCCTCCCTTATAAAGGTATTTTAGCTCGAACTCGACAATTCTATCAGGGATGGGGTTACCTTTGGCATCAAATAACTTGGCAATAACAACTGCAGTAGATTTATCGTCGGCAACCAGGGTAGATGGTTCAATCGATAGCTCAATCTTTGCTACTTTAGCACCCCTTAACCAGATCGCCCAGACAACTACCACCATGGCTATTATCACAACTACAACCACAACCTTATTTATCTTCTTCTTCACGACTTTCTCTTCCATGACTTCTTACCTCCTTTTTTCTCTATTTAGATATTAAAATGTCTTACTCTTTTCATTTATATTTAGGTACTATTTTTTGCCTTTCCTCTAT
>NMQN01000648.1 GCA_003575245.1 Candidatus Atribacteria bacterium 1244-E10-H5-B2
CATACAAGATACTACTCACTAAATGCTAACGACTAATATTTCAACAAAAAGAGGAAGAATTGTCTTCCTCTTTTTAAATTTTATTGGTGCCGGGAGGGGGATTTGAACCCCCACAAGCAAGAAGCTCACCAGCCCCTCAAGCTGGCGCGTCTACCTATTCCGCCATCCCGGCAAAATCTTAAATTTTGTGGAATTCTTTTACTTTTTATATAACTTGATTGTATAGGAATTTCCTTTTCTCATAAGCTATAACTAGTATATAGTATATAGTGAATAGTAATAAAGCAAAAAACGCAAAACATAAAGCCATAGCTTAAAATTTAAATATATTGTTTTATCTATTGAGTTTCATATATCTTATCTTGCATATAAGATAAAAACCTGGAAACAGAGTTCAGTATTCAGAATTATTTTAAATTATGAGATTGTATTCTTTGTTAAGTTATTTTATATTCTTCTGACTACTGGCTCCTGAATTCTTAAATAACAATTATGATTTTTCGCTTTTAGTTTTTAATTTAATAATGTAAACTATCAAATGGATTTTAGTTTCTATCTTCTTCACTATATACGATATACTAAAATACTAACGACTATTCACTACTCACTAACGACTAATTTATTTTTTATCGCCGTAAATGGCAGGCTACATAATGTCCGCTATTTATATCAATTAATTTAGGTTCTTCCTGACTGCAAATTGGTTTTACATATTTACATCTCGGGTGGAAACGGCAGCCCGTAGGAGGTTTAAAAGGACTTGGTACATCTCCCTCTAAAACAATTCTTTGTCTCTTTAGAGTAGGGTCGGGGATGGGTACAGCTGAAAGAAGTGCTTCTGTATAAGGATGTTGAGTGTTATCATATAATTCAGAAGTAGAGCTTAGTTCTACAATTTTACCCAAATACATTACTGCAACTCTATCGGAAATGTGTTTTACCACACTCAAATCGTGAGCAATAAATAAATAAGTAAGGTTAAATTTTTCTTGCAAATCTTCTAATAAATTTATCACTTGAGCTTGAATAGAAACATCAAGTGCAGATACGGGTTCATCACAAATTACTAATTTAGGATTCAAAGCCAAAGCTCGGGCTATTCCGATTCTTTGTCTCTGCCCTCCGCTAAATTCATGAGGATATCTTCTAGTATGTCCTGCATTTAATCCCACAGTTTCTAACAATTCCCTGACTCTTTCCTCTTTCTCTTTTTTGTTCTTTGCAATCTTATGAATAATTAATGACTCTCCCACTATATCACCTACAGTCATTCGAGGATTTAGAGAACCAAAAGGATCCTGAAATATTATTTGAATATTACGCCTTGCCTTCCTGAGTTCCTCTTTACTTAATTTAAAGACATTTTCCCCTTCAAAATCTACCTCTCCGGCAGTGGGTTCTAAAAGTCTTATAATCGTTCTCCCCGCAGTAGTTTTACCACAGCCTGATTCTCCCACCAGACCTAAAGTTTCTCCCCCTTTAATATCAAAACTTATTTCGTCTACCGCTTGGACATATCCTATTGTCTTGGATAATATTCCCCCTCTCACGGGAAAATATTTTTTTAATTTTCTTACTTTGAGTAACACATTATTTTCCAATCCTTTTTCCTCCCATTTTTTACCTAACATTTATTACTCTTGAGTGACGCCTGCTACTTCTTGCTTAATTTTAAAATCTTTTGCCTTGTCTTTATTGTACATCCAGCACCGTACAATATGCTTATCTCCTATCTTTTCAAGCTTAGGTTCTTCTTTCTTACAAAGATCTATAGCAAACTTACAACGAGGATGAAACTTGCATCCAGAAGGCAAAGCTAAAGGATCAGGAATTCCACCCTGAATAACTTCGAGTTTTTTTCCTGGTTTATCTGTTAGACGAGGAATGGAATTTTGGAGAGCCATCGTATAGGGATGTCGCGGATTTTTAAAGATAGTCACCACATCTGCATATTCTACCGCTTTACCAGCATATACAACTACTACATCATCCGATATCTCAGCAATTACTCCTAAATCATGAGTAATCATCAAAACTGACATGCCAATTTCATCTTTCAATTTCTTTATCAGTTCTAAAATTTGAGCCTGGATGGTAACATCCAAGGCAGTTGTTGGTTCGTCTGCAATTAATAAATCTGGATTACAAGATAAAGCCATAGCAATCATTGCTCTCTGTCTTTGTCCTCCGCTTAATTCGTGAGGATATTCATGAATCCTGGTTTCGGGAGAAGGCATGCTTACTAATCTTAACATCTCTACGGTTTTCTTTAAGGCCTTTTCTTTATCTAACTTTTGATGCAGCACTATAGCTTCCGAAATCTGTTCACCAATAGTATACACAGGGTTTAAGGAGGTCATCGGTTCTTGGAAGACCATGGAAATGTCGTTCCCTCTAATCTTTCTCATTTTTTCGGTGCTTTTCTTTAATAATTTTTCACCTTTAAACCAAATTTCACCACTAACAATCTTCCCCGGTGGTTCCTGGATCAATCTTAATATGGAAAGGGCAGAAACGCTTTTTCCACAGCCTGACTCACCTACCATACCGAGTGTTTCTCCTTTTCTTATGGTAAAATCAACACCATCAACTGCTTTAACCACACCATCATCAGTATAAAAATAGGTCTTTAAATCTTTAACCTGTAACAGTAAATTCTCCATTCACCTTTTTCCTCCACTATATACTTATTTTTACATAATTCGCTTTAATTTTGAATTTTCTATCTTGCCCGGGATTCTCCCCCTTTTAGCAATTGGCTTCCCTTCAACTTCTTTAATATCCAAAGTCATATCAATGGGGCAGGCATTACTTATATAACTACCTACCCCAAAAGCGTCAACCGATTCTTTACTTAATATACTTATTTTTTCTGGGGTAAGCCCTCCCGAAACAAAGATCTTTACATAGGGAAAACCAGCTTGATCAAGCCTTGCTCTTACTTCTTTTACTAAATCAGGGGTTACCCCGCCTCTCTCGCTTGGTGTATCTAATCTTACCCCCAATAAGTCTTTTCTTAAAGCATGAGCAACTCTGATGGATTCTTCTGCTTCGTCTTTGAAAGTGTCGATAAGAATAATTCGAGGAACATCTTTTGGCATACAAATATTATAAGCTTGAGCAGCTTTTATAGTATCTCCCGAAATAATCATTACGGTGTGAGGTATGGTCCCTTGAGGTTTTTCCCCAGACAACTTTGCTCCTAATATACAACTTGCTCCATCTACGCCACCTATCAGCGCGGATCTTTCCATAACTGGAGCCACAGCCGGATGTATATGTCGAGAACCAAAGCAGACAACTTTCTTTGCCCCGACAGCATCTTTACATTTGCGAGCAGCAGTAGCCCACGCCGAACTACTAGCTAAAATACCTAAAATAACTGTTTCAAAAACACCAAATTCGGAGTATGGACCCTCAATTCTTACTACTGTGTCCTTAAGTTCAAACTTCTCTCCTTCTTCTAAAGACCATAATTTTATCTTCTTATCTTTTAAAAGATTATATACTTCTTGGGTCCCAGCAAATACACCTTCCTCACGTGGAAAAATTTCTGCAGTTACTATAGTACTATCTAAACGAAGATATCTCAATATCTCTTGAGCTCTTACGAAATATATATCGGTAGTTAACCCCTTCTCTATTTCTTCATGGGTAGCTGAGAAAAATTTTCTATCTGAATTAATAGAATAATTTTCTGTCTCCTTAACCGAACTAATAGGTTTATTCATTCCTTTAAAGACTTTCCTTCTATTTAATTAAGCTTAGTAAAAGTGAAGATAACATAAAAAGTACTGCTACAACAGTAGTAAGTTTCACTAAAAATGCTTCCTTACCTTTCTTTCCACCATAATCAGCAGTTGTCCCTCCGCCAAATATACCTGAAGCTTTACTTGATTTTCTCGCCTGAAGTATCACTACCAGGATTAAAGCTATACTTATAACAATTTGAACCACCATTAAAGTTACTGGCATCTTTAACTCCTCTCATAAAAATTAGATTAAAATAGTCGAAGAGAAATCTCTCTGAAATCTTTCAATTTATTATATTTATTTATTCTTTCAGTAATTTCAGCTTTTTATTCTAACACAATTATATGTTATGTTCAAGATATCTTTATAATCGTATCTCGCAAAAAAACAAATAGTTAAAATATTTAAAAATTAAAAAAGTTGTGTGTTTGAATTTATTTTTCTTTCGAGATACTAGATACGAACAACGAAATTATATCTCGTGAATCATATCTCGCATAAATACAGTAACAAGTAATATGTAATGAGTAATAAGAGTAAATTTCTGAAATTATAAAAACAGGTACTTATTACACGTTACTTATCACATGTTACACATTACTCACTTGTTGGTTAGTTAGTTACCTGGTTAGATAGTTAAGAAAATAAAAGAAGAAAGCCAGAAACCGAAATAACTTCGTATTGCGTAAAAAAACAAGAAAGTTTATACTAACTTTATAATATTTCAGTTGCTTTTACTATTTGAGAGAAACTTAGAGCATGCAAGCTTGCTCCCCCAACTAAAGCCCCATCAATATCAGATTCATTCATAAACTCCATAATATTTTTAGGATCTACGCTTCCTCCGTACAAGATTCTTATTCGCTCAGCTATTTTATTTCCATATTTAGAGGAAAATAACTCCCTAATAAACTTAATTATCAAATTGGCATCCTGTGAGCCACTAGACCTACCTGTACCAATAGCCCATATAGGTTCGTAAGCAATAATTATTCTTGCTACCAAAGTAGAATCAATTTTTGAAAATAGAGTCTTAATCTCCTGTTTTATTATACTTTCAGTTTTACCGCTTTCTTTTTCCTCTAATTTTTCCCCTACACACACGATAGGTATAAGGTTAACCGAAAGTGCTGCTTCAGTCTTTCTGGCAACTTC
>NMQN01000445.1 GCA_003575245.1 Candidatus Atribacteria bacterium 1244-E10-H5-B2
AGGTGCTGGTACCGTAAAGCCCGGTGCAAATGTCACAATTAATAAGTAAAGGGCAAATATCCCAATAATAATGCCAATGACTTGAAGAATAACTATCTCTTCTCCTACTTTATGGTTTATACAAATAAAATATCAGAAAATAAAAACAAAAAAATAAATCCTTCTTCCTCTTACACGGTCTGCGAAGCAACTCCGCTCCTACAGTTTATCGATCCTCTTTCTCTAAGATTTCCAAAGTGTTACTGGGGTCAAATCTTTATTCATGACAAAATATGATAAATTATTCTAACCAGGTTATGCGCATGTCTTTGGCGTCAGGCCTCACAACTTCACATTTTTATCAGTCTCCATACTCGATTTGATCATGAAATCATTTTCCTTATGAACTTGTGAAGTCTGCCCCCGGTATACATTGAGGTTTTTAATTTCTTATAAACTATGTCAAATGTTGAGACTCTATTGTTTTATCATCATCACAAATCAATTTCGAAAAGTACACCACGGTCCGCAAAACCACATTGTCTATAGAATTCTCTCGCTTTTATATTTGTCTTCTCAGTGCTAACCTCAACTTCACAGCATCCGAGTTGACGGCTTTTTTTAATAGCACTTGATAGCAATTGTTTGCCAATGCCCTTACCACGATAACTTTTAGCGACGATAAGCTCGTCAATTAAGCCAGAGAGACTATGATGCAAAATTGTCTTACGAGTCGTAAAGTTGACAAACCCGGCTACGACTCCCTTTACCTCTGCCACCAGAATATGAGAGTTAACTTCGCTTAAAAGATTTCGACAGTTCTTAGCAATCAGTTTAATATCAATACCTTCCGTGTTTCCCATAGCTTCGATAAGTTCAAGCGTCAACTTTTCAATTGTTAACAGATCGAATTCCTTTGCTTCTCTAATGAGAATGTCCGTCATATCAAACCTCCCAGGGAGTAATCTCGCCTAAAGTCTTCGGTATTTGCAAGATGCGAGTGCAAGCGAGTATTTGTATAATCGAAGCAAGGTTTTCAACTCGCTGTTATACATAGCAGCAGCTATTTTTACTTATTCCATATCCACATTCCCCATGAATCGGTAATTTCTTTGGGAAAGTCAGAAAGTATTCCTTGCTCAATTAAAGAATTCGTTACATAAGAATAACCAATATGAAATAACATACAAAATACATCTTTCAATAAACAATTTGCAAAACTTAGTTCATTCAGTTTTATCTTTTCTATGCTTGAACTAAATACTTTAGACAATTCTTCTGAAGTAGAAGAATATAATTTTTCAATCTTCTCCATTACCGATGAATTAAAAACAGGTATAGTTAAACTATTTATATTTTCAAAACTTCGTCTCATTTCTGGCATCCAAATTACAGAAAATAATTTATTTGGGGGAATTTTATAGGTGTTAACTCCAAAATAATTCTTACTTATATTTATTTTTTCTCCCCATAAAAAATATTTTTCGCTGTCTTCTCTAGAGGGAGGTCGTCCAAGTATTCCATCTTCCAACTTTTCTAATGTTCCCGCATCTAAAGTATATGCACAGAGTAAAATAGTAAAAATATATTCCTCTGGAATTTTTTCTCCATCTGAAATAAAACGAGCTAATGAATAATATTCTTCTTTATGCTTATTAATAACTTTTAAGTACTCCTTTTCAATCTTGGTTAACCATACTTCAATTTTTTTATAATCTGGTTCTGTAAAAAGAGGTATTTTAGGATTAACAAAATTATCTTTTACTTCAACAAAAGCAACTATCTCCCACTGGTAAATAATATCGCGGTCAAATTCATTCAATTTTTTCAAATTGATTCCCTCAGGATAAATTCTTTCGTATAAAGTATAAAAAGCTTCACTGGAAAAGAATTTCTTCCAGTTACCTGAGCCTGCCATATAAAAATTAATATCCGACATATAAATCCCCTCCAATAAAAAAATTCAGGCTGCTATTGTATATAACATTCCCAGAATGTACTACGTTACGATCGCAGGGAGCAATATCCCGCGAAGGGCAAGGGCATAAGCTCGTATCGTATATGCTGTGTTATATGATTCAAATTTAGTCGAATCGGAGTTTCTCCAAGAGTTCATTTTTATTGGTTTCAATTTTTGGTAAATTTGGCCATGTATCCAATTTGTCGTCCTTGAATCTTGGTAGTAGATGAATATGAAAATGAAAAACTGATTGTTGACCATCAACTCCACTTGCGTGCATTAAATTCATACCAGTTGCGCTAATTTTATCCTTATATGCTATAGTGATTTTTTTCGATACCTTTACCAATTCGCATAAAACATCTTCAGGAGCATCATATAAATCTTCATAATGTTGTTTTGGCGCAATTAGAGTATGACCATAAACCTCCAGTTGCTCTGGCAAAAAGGCGATTATTTTTTCATTTTCATAAACAATCCACGACGAAATTTGTCTATTTATAATTTGGCAAAATTTGCAATTATCCATAGTTGAAATTCCTTATGATTAAATTTTTTCAAATAACGAACGACGGGTTGGCGAAGAGCTACGAAGTGACACCTTGCCTTACTTCCAGATAATATGTATGATTGTTGCCACGATTGCACCAACAATAATCGCTGCTAATATTGTCTCTGCTATCCCTATGTCTGTTACTACTGAAAATGCTGCTGTAAATGCACTTTTTTTATCAAATTTCTAGTTTTATCTCCATTTATAATTTAAAATTAATTAGTATTTATAATGCTTGCGTCCCGAAGCCGATTGGGTATAACTACGAATAATCACAATACTGCTTTTATCCTGCCAAAATGGCATAATGTCCGCAGTAGTGCGGATATTTCTTAGTATCGTTTGGCACTTTTAAGACTAAATTATCCAAATGCTTTTACTATCCTTGCCTATTTATATATACGGTAAAAGTTTTAAAAATCCTCTTTTTTTGGGGAAATTTATGGTAACTACTTTCGAGGAAGGAGAAAACCCAATTACTTAAGAAAAAAGGGTGCAATCTATATCAAAAACTTACCATCTTTATAAACCAGCTCACCATCCGCGTAAATTTCACCACCCTTTTTCATATCACAAAGCATATCCCAGTGTATGGCCGATTGATTTTTACCTAACGATTCAGGTATAGACCTTCCGATTGCCAGATGGACTGTACCTCCAATCTTCTCATCAAAGAGCATATGCTTGGTAAATTTCTCTATATTATAATTTGTACCTGCTGCTATTTCCCCTACATACTTTGCTCCCTTATCTGTTTCAAAAAGCTGCTCTAACAGCTCCTGGCCCTTGGCTGCCGTCGCCTTTACCACCTTCCCTCTCTCAAAGGTCAATTGAATATCCTCGATTTCTCTTCCACTATATATGCCGGGAAAACTGAATCTAATATGTCCTTCTACACTATCTTCTACCGGTCCGGTAAAGACTTCGCCATCGGGAAAATTCACTCTACCACAGCAGTTTACCCATTTTCTGCCTTCAATAGACATCTTTAAATCAGTATCTTTAGAAACTATTCTAAGATATTTTTTGCCATTCAAAATTTTACAGATACCTTCCTGTTTCTTTTCTATTTCTTTCCATTCTGCTATGGGGTCTTTGCTGTCGATATAACCTGCCCCGTAGACAAAATCTTCATATTCTGAAACCGACATGTTCGCTTCCTGGGCACTTGCCTGATTGGGGAACATTGTACCACACCATCTTAGCTCCTTTTTTGCCACTCTTTTAAAAAATATCCTGGTAATTTCACTTGAGCCTTGAGCTGATAATTTCAGTTTTTCGGGATTTACATTGCTAAGCATTCTTGTATTTGTCCCGCCAAAAAAGGATAACACTACATCTACTGTTTTGACTAACTTTATTTGATTAGCAGGTACATATTTAATCTGTTCCTCACTACCACCTTTTAATAATATCTCTTTCAACTCTTCACTGTTTATCACTACCTGAGGGAGGGCCCCCAGTTCAACTGCCAAACGGTAGCTTTCTTTAATCAAGGGCAGGGTGACTACATCACCCATAATTACTATTTTTTCTTCCCTTTTTAGATCAAGTGAATACTTTAAGAGCACCTCTGCATGTTTTTTTATTCTATTGTCCATCTTTTACCTCCTTAACTAATATCTCATATAATTGGGCAAAAAAAGGAGACAGGCTACTTTTTTTACCCATTTAAGTTTTTCTTGATATCCACCAGCACACCAGGAACAATATCCCGGGAGTGGGGAGTGCTATTGCTATTGGATAGGGATAAGGTCGGGGAGAGATCATCCAGAAGTGCACCACTACGTTTGCCAGGAAGAAGCCAATATTGATTGCTCCGCCCAATCCCTCCCAACGCCAGGCAATGCCCAAACCCAGAACACTTAAGATTATAGTGAGGGGGATCAGGTTTTCTATAGGAGGATAATCCTTCATGGCATGCGGGTCTGCTGTACCGGTTTTTACCCAATTTACCGCGTAACCGATAATCATAATTAGGATAAATAATATAATTACAATACTCCAAATTCGAGCAATCCGCCGCAATCTAAATTCAATTTTATTCATACTTTTGCCCTCATTTCGGCTTTAACTTAAAAAGCCACTTTTAGAAGTTAAAGATATTTTATTCTATCAGTATCATCAATAAATATCTTTTGCCGATAATTCCCTCTTTGGTTAATATGTTGCGGTTACCCCACCCCACTTCAACGGCCCGTGCTATTCTTGGTATATCCCTATTATATGTCTTCGTAGAAGTGATATCAATGAAAATAGGTGCCCGTTACTATCTATTTTTACTATTTATTTTTATCTTTATAGAAAATGGGACCTGTTGTCCCTATTTATTTAGTCTCAACATTTGGCATGGGGTTAGGGAAATCGTGCTTTTTGAAATAAAAAAGCCCTTCAGTAAAATACCAAAGGTC
>NMQN01000894.1 GCA_003575245.1 Candidatus Atribacteria bacterium 1244-E10-H5-B2
ATTAGCCTGGTAATTCCTTTTTTTAAAAGGTGAGACGTTATATATAGAAAAAAAGACTAAAAATTGATTAAGAAATAAACATGTTTTCAATAGTAAAGAGTTATTATAAAAAGGTTACAAGGGAAGTAATGAGTATTTTTAAAAATTTATTCAAACAGAAAAGAGTAAAAACACCTACAGTCTTACAGATGGAAGCAGTCGAATGCGGAGCTGCTTCATTAGCTATTATCCTGGGATATTATGGAAGTTATATCCCCTTAGAAAAACTGCGTGTTGAATGCGGTGTCTCTCGTAATGGCAGTAAAGCCAGTAATATTTTAAAAGCAGCTCGTAAATATGGATTTATTGCCAAAGGATATAAAACTCAACTAAAAAAGTTAAAAGAGTTTTCTTTTCCAGTGATAATACACTGGAATTTTAATCATTTTGTTGTGTTGGAAGGGATTAATAATGATATTGTTTATATTAATGATCCCTCAGCAGGACCTCGAACTGTAACTTATGAAGAATTAGACCAATCATTTACTGGCATAGTCCTGACATTTAAAAAATGCCCGGATTTTAAACCCGTTGGAGAAAAGAGAAATATATTAAAATCTCTCAGTAATAGGCTAATTGGAACGGAAAAAGCATTATCTTACATCATTATTGCCGGATTATTTCTTATCATCCCTGGCATTATAGTACCCACTTTCACCAGAATTTTTGTTGACAATATATTGGTTAATAAAATGCTTTCCTGGTGGACCCCTTTTTCCATTGCCTTATTATTAACTATATTTATTCAGATTATTTTAAAATGGCTTCAACAGAATTATCTTCTAAGATTGAGAACGAAAATGGCTTTAGTAAATTCAGTAAAATTTTTTTACCATGTATTCCGCTTGCCCATGGAATTTTTTAGCCAACGTTTTCCCGGGGATATTGCAAATCGGGTTCTGTTAAACGATAAAATTGCAAATTTATTAACCAATGATTTTGCTACTGCATTTCTTAATTTTGTTACTGTTTCCTTTTATATTATTATTATGTTTTTTTATGATATAACCCTGACTTTTGTGTCAATTATAATTGCTTTATTGAATTTTGAGAGTGGATATCAATATGTTTCTTCAACAGGAGAAGGGGAAATTTATCGGCAATGCCATGGGAGGCTTACAGATTATTGAAACATTAAAGGCTACAGGAAGTGAAGGCGATTTTTTTGCCCAATGGTCCGGTTATCAAGCTAAAGTGATTAATGCTGGCCAGAAGATGGGATTATGGAATCAGATTTTATCGGCGATACCTCCCTTTTTAACTATTTTAATTAATGTAGCTATACTTGGTATCGGTGGTTTACGAGTTATGGAAGGCAGTATGACTTTGGGTACCCTTATTGCATTTCAATATCTTATGTCCATGTTTCTTAATTCTGTAAATCAGATTGTAAATTTAGGAAGTGTTTTTCAAGAAGCTCAGGCAGATATGAACCGACTTGATGATGTTATGCATTATCCTGTAGAAAGTCGTTTTTCTACAGGAGATAGTACAAAGAAAGATTCTATTAAAAAGGAATTCCCCTCAAAATTAACCGGATACCTTGAGTTAAGAAATATAACTTTTGGATATAGCCGCCTGGACCCACCTCTTTTAACTAATTTTAACTTGAAGATAAAACCCGGAGGACGTGTTGCCCTTGTAGGAACATCGGGTTCAGGAAAATCTACTATAACAAAATTGATTACCGGACTTTATGAGCCTTGGGAGGGTGAAATCTTATTTGATGGTATACCCTTAAAATCGATACCTCGAGATGTTTTGGTTAATTCACTTGCTATGGTAAGTCAGGATATATTCTTATGTGAAGGTAGCATTCGGGATAATATAACCATGTGGGATGATACAATTCCTTATAGGGATTTTGTAGATGCTGCAAAAGACGCTTCTATTCATAAAGTTATTGCCGATCGCCCTAGCGGTTATAGTAGTCAGGTGTCTGAAGAAGGTGGTAATTTTAGCGGGGGACAGCGCCAGCGTTTAGAAATTGCCTCAGCTTTTACTAGTAATCCATCTATATTGGTGCTTGATGAGGCTACCAGTGCTTTAGACCCACATACAGAAAAAATTATTGATGATAATCTTAGACGACGTGGATATACTTGTTTAATTGTTGCTCATAGATTAAGTACTATTAGGGATTGTGATGAGATTATTGTATTACATCACGGTAAAGTAGTTCAGAGAGGAACCCATGAAGAGTTGAAAGATATTAAAGGGCCTTATGTAGATTTAATCAAGTTATATTAATATTGATATTGGAGATTAATCGATTTATGAGAAAACAGGCTGTTAAAGTATTTAAACAAATTGGAAATCTTATTAAAGTAGACGGAAAAAAACCTCTTTTTTTACAAGGAAAAGATAAAGAGAAAGTCTGGATAGTAAAATCCGGAGAAATAAATATTTTTACTGTGTGTATTGTTAATGGCAAGATTAAAGGCCATCGTAATTATTTATTCACTGCTCAAGAAGGGGATTCTTTATTTGGATTAAACTTTAATCGAGGCAGTAATGGGGTAACCCTGGTTGCTGTAGGAAACATTGGAACAGAGGTTATAGAATGTCCAAGGAATAAAGTCTCTGAGTTAATTAGTGATTCCCAAATTAATAAAATTATGATTAATCTTATGGAAAAATGGATTGATAATTTGTCTTTTGCAGTAGGGAAAAATGAACTTTTACCCAAAAGCTATATGGAATTATTTTTGGGGAAGGATATTCTGGTAAAGGAACAGGCGTATTACCATCCACCTTCTAATCAAACTGTGTGGGTAAATCAAAAGAAAGGTAATTCAATTTTCATGGGAAGAAAGGACTGGTTTGATCTTCCAAAAAATAAGTTTTTTCCCATCGCTCCCCATGCCTGGATAAAAACAGAAGAAGGAAGTATTTTATATGCAAAATCTACCCTGGATGTCCTGCAGAAAATATCATTGTGGACTGCTTTAAATCACTTCCATGAATTAATTATTAAATCCATTATTGCTAACATAGAGCATAGAGAGAAAATTGAAAAGCAGAGATTAAAGAGCTGGGATTCAGTTAATAAAGCAGCATTGGGTAATACTCTATTGAGAATAAAAGAGCTTCTGAGTGAAAAGTTGGAGAAAATAGCCTTTAAGTATAAAGAAAAAAATAGCCTTTTAGCTGCTGTAAAATTGGTTGCCAATGCTTCTGGAATTAAAATAAATTCTTTCAAAGATAAAAATGAAGAACAAAAAATAACTCTGGATAGAATTGCCCGGAATTCCAGATTTAGAACTCGTAAGGTAATGTTAAGAGGAAGATGGTGGAAAGAGGAAAATGGTCCGCTTTTAGCCTTTCGAAAAGAGAAAGAGCAGCCAGTTGCTCTGATTCCGGATACCAATCAAGAATATATACTTTATGACCCTATAGATAGTTCTTCGGAAAAAATAACTTATCAAGCAGCTTTATCATTGAAACCTTATGCTTTTACCTTTTATCGCTCTTTTTCCGAAAAGAAAATTTCTTTTAAGGATTTTATTAAATTTGGTTTTCGGGATTGCAAAAAAGATTTTACAAGAGTTTTTGTAATAGGGATTTTAGGAGGTTTGCTTGCTTTACTTTTACCATTTATGATGGGAATTGTTTTTGGCAATATTATTCCCCAGGCTGAATTAAATCAGCTGGTGCAAATCATATTTATTCTGGTTATTAGTTCTATTGTTATATTTTTTTTTAATATATCACCAGGAACTAATTTACTGTTCTGTAACACAACCCCCACCTGCTGGCGAACCTCTCTTATATCCAGAGTGGATAAGTCCTTTCCATCATAATAGATTGTTCCTGATGTAGGAATTTCAAACCCCAGTAGTTGCCGAAAAAGGGTTGATTTACCCGCTCCTGAAGGACCTACCAAAGCAATAAATTCACCGGGATTTACCTGTAAAGAAATATTCTTCAGAATAAGTGGTCCTTCCTCATTGTAACGAAAATATACCCCGTTTACTTCCATATGCCCAGTTAATTCCCCGGGATTGGCTTTGGTCTCATCTGATTCAGGAATAGTTTGCAGAATAGGTTTAATGTTTTTATAAATAGGAACGATTTCAACTGTCATCACCAGAGAAATCAAAAGCTGAAATAAAGCAGTTTGAAAGAATGTAAGTGCAGTCACAAATCCCACAAATTGGCCAACAGAAAACTCACCTGCACTTCTCCCGATAATCCATGAAAAAACCATCATCAACATTAATGCAGGGAAGGAAAAGGTAGAAGCAATAATTATATTTTCTAATTTTCCATATTTATTTAAAGAAAGTTTTACCTTATTAGTAAATAGTTTACTCCATATATTTAAAGCCCTATCTTCTGCTCCAAAAACCCTTAATTTTGCTATACCGGTAAGAAATTGTAAAACTAAACCGGCAATCTTATTTTCAAGATCAATTTTTTGTTGATGGTAATAAATCATTTTTTTAAATAAAAAAGAGAATAAGATAAGCAATAACAAAAATGCTCCGATTACTACAAAAGTAAGATGAATATTATAATAAAAAAGAAGAGCAAAATAAAATATGGAAAAGATAAAAGCAATAATTGAATTTACTAAAAAGGCAGAAATCCTTTCTTTTATAGCAAAAACACCAAGCCCTCTTTTTGTCAATTCACCGGCTGAAAACCTGCGGAAAAAAGAAACCGGAAGTGAAATAAGGCGATCCCATAAAGCTGCCTGTAAATAAGTCTCTACTTTTCCTTCAATACGAAGGATCGCTATATTCCTGGTAATTTGAAAAATAAATATAACAATAGAACTAATAACCAGAATAAATATGATTTGCACCAGCTGATTTAATTCAGCCTGGGGAATAATATTGCCAAAAACAATT
>NMQN01000910.1 GCA_003575245.1 Candidatus Atribacteria bacterium 1244-E10-H5-B2
CTAAACGCTGTACGCTGTATTCTATTGTAATGCTTCTTCATTTATTTCGATTTCTGATTTGCTTTTTAATTCTTCTAAGAGATTTTCAAAAGCTTCTTTTTGTTTATCAGGCAGCAAGGTCTGAATGATGTCCTCTTTAACCTCTTCAAGAGTTTTAACGGTTTCTGGTTTTTTCTCAGTAATTTTTAAAATATGGAAACCGAAATCAGTCTTAATTATTTCGCTTAACTCTTCCAATTCTAAGGTGAAGACTACCTCTTCAATTTCTGGAATTATTGTACCTCTAGTCAAATATCCCAAATCTCCACCCTGGACAGCACTGGGACCGGTAGATTTCTCTATAGCAATTTCGCTAAAATCTCCTCCTGCTTTCAATTGTTCCAGAACATCTTGAGCCTCTTCTTCGGTCTCTATTAAAATATTATATAAATAGACTTGCTCTTTTTCAGTGAAGCTATCCTTATTTAGTTCATAGTATTCTAAAACTTCTTCATCATTAACCTTTATCTTATCTAATATTTCTCTTTCTATTAGGACCTGGACTAATATTTGTTCGGCCATTTTTTTAATCTGTTCTAATACATCATTATCTTCTTCTAAGCCCATATTTTTTGCTTCTTGAATTAGCAGTTTTTCTGAGATCATCTGGTCGAGCACCATACTTTTATCAAGCTGTAGTTTGTAATCTTCCGGAACTTCTTTCCATAATTGATTAAATTCACCCAGTGTAATAGTTTGTTCGCTAAAAGAAGCCAATATTGTCTCAGGAGGTAAAATAGTTTCAACATCTTCTGGATTTGTTTCAGTAGTAGATGTCCCTTCATCAGCAAAAATAGAAGAGGGATTAAAAATCAAAAAAACCAAAAGGAATAAAGTTAAAATAGCGGCAGTTTTAAAAATGTTTATAGATTTATTCATTAAAAAACTCCTTCCAAAATATATATTTGAATTGTAACATGTAAATTAAAGTTTATCATTTTTTAAAATCAAAGTAAAGATATTTTTTAAGTCCATTGCATTTGAAAAACGTTTTTTAAAGTGATAAAATCTATAAGTTAATTGAATAGCGAAAATATTTAAAAAATATATTGGATTAATTGAACTAATGAAAAGGAAAAATAATGTTAAAAAAATTTATATCTTATTATAAACCATACTGGAAGCTATTTGCATTGGATATGAGTTGTGCTTTTTTAATAGCAGCCATTGATTTAGCTTTTCCTTTGATTGCCAGACAATTTATTAATGATATTATACCTAATGGAAAATTAAGAATATTTTATATATTTATTATAGCCCTATTGATACTCGCTGTGGTTAGGGCAGTTTTAAATTATATTATAGATTACTGGGGACATATTGTAGGAACCAGAATGGAACGAGACATGAGAAGAGACCTCTTTGGGCATTTACAAACTCTATCTTTTGATTATTTTGATAATACAAAAACCGGACATATAATGTCTCGAATAGTGAATGATCTTAGAGAGATATCTGAATTAGCTCATCATGGACCGGAAGATTTATTTATATCTTTGGTGATGCTTATAGGTTCATTTATTATTCTTACTACCATAGAATGGAGGCTTACTTTAATTATATATAGTTTTTTACCTTTGTTAATCTGGTATGCAACTTTAAAAAGGAAAAAAATGACGAGTGCCTTTAGATCAGTCAGAAAAAGAATAGCTAATGTTAACGCACAATTAGAAAACAGTATATCTGGCATACGGGTGGCAAAATCATTTACTAACGAAGAATATGAAATTGAAAAATTTGACGAGGGCAATAGAGAATTCAATAGTTCGAGGGAGTTTGCTTACAAAGCAATGGCAGAGTTCTTTGCTGGGATATTCTTTTTATCAAATATCTTAAACATTATCACCTTAAGCGTTGGTGGATTTTTTGTTTATCGGGGATATATAAATACAGGGGATTTAGTTGCCTATCTTTTATATATAAATTTCTTTCTCCAACCGATTAGAAAACTCACTAACTTCACTCAGCAATTTCAAAATGGTATGACTGGTTTTGAGCGATTTGTGGAAATTATGAAAGTAAAAGCTTCCATAGTAGACAAAGAAGATGCTGTTACTTTAAAAGAAATAAAGGGAAAGATTGAGTTTAAAAATGTTGCTTTTAAGTATAGCGAAGAAAAATTTGTTTTATCAAATATAAATCTTATTATAAACCCGGGAGAAACAATGGCATTAGTAGGCCCATCCGGTGGTGGGAAAACTACTCTTTGCCAGTTGATCCCTAGATTTTATGAAATTAATAAGGGTAAAATATTAATTGATGGCATTAATATAAAAGATATAGAAATAAAATCACTAAGGGGGAATATCGGCATGGTTCAGCAGGATATATTTTTATTTACCGGGACAATAAAAGAAAATATATTATATGGGAAACCCGGTGCAGAAGATACAGAAGTAGTAAAAGCAGCTAAAAACGCCAACATTCATGATTTTATTTTGGATTTACCCGAAGGATACGATAGTTATATAGGAGAAAAGGGGATAAAACTTTCAGGTGGTCAAAAACAGAGGATATCTCTTGCCAGAGCATTTTTAAAGAATCCTGCTATCCTCATACTTGATGAAGCTACTTCAGCTTTAGATAGTGAAGCTGAAATTATAATACAACAGGCCTTGGAAAAGTTAACCATGGGCAGAACAGTGCTGGTAATTGCCCACAGGCTTTCTACTATTAAAAATGCTAACGAGATAGTGGTTTTAACTGACCAAGGAATTAAAGAAAAAGGCAATCATGATAAGCTTATCGCCAAGGATGGATTATATACCAAGCTTTACAATGCTCAATTTAGAGGTTTTATACCGGATAAAATAGAATGAAATATAAAAGTATAGATTCTTGTTCATTAAAAATCTATAACTTTACATTAGTGTGGTAATAAGATAAAGAAAAGAATAGCAATCGCTCTTGTTTTTTCTATCTTATTTTCTTTCTGAATCTTTTCTTTATCTTTACGTAATATGCAATACTCGATTCGCAATACGAATAAAATATGGTTGTGTTTCAACAATCTTTTGGTATATACTTAATTGTAATAAAATATTAAACTAGACAATTTTTTATAATGAAAATCTTGATAGACTTATTAGAGGAAAAAGATGGTTCATAATTATGATAATCATAATGATATTATAAAAAAAATAGAGGAATTAAGAGAAAAAATTAGATACCATAATTACCGCTATTATGTATTAGATGACCCCATTATCTCTGACACCGAATATGACCGATTGATGAAAGAATTAGCAGAATGGGAAAAGAAATACCCTCAGTATATTATCCCTTCTTCTCCAACTCAAAGAGTAGGGATAGAGCCAGTTTCTGGATTTAGCACAGTAAAACACATTGCTCACATGTTGAGTCTAGCGAATGCTTTTTCAATCGAAGAACTACAAGCTTTTGACCAGAGGGTAAAAAAAATAATTCCTCAACGGAGATTAGAATATGTGGCAGAGTTAAAGATTGATGGGCTGGCCGTTGCTTTAGTCTATGAAAACGGTATCTTTGTAAGAGGAGCAACCCGAGGAGACGGGGTAACCGGAGAAGAAATCACTTCTAATCTTAGAACTGTAAAAGCTATTCCCTTAAAATTGTTCGGTAAAGATCTGCCTTCTCGCGTTGAGGTATACGGGGAAGTCTATATGAAGAAGAGCGATTTTAAGAACTTAAACGAAGAGAGAATGAAAAATGGAGAGAATCTATTTGCTAATCCGCGAAATGCAGCAGCCGGTTCGGTTAGGCAGCTCGACCCTCGAATCACTGCACAAAGGCATTTGGACACTTTTATTTACAGAGCAACTTTTCCTGAGGGAAATAAATACAATACCCATATGGAAGTTTTGGATTATCTAAAAAGAATAGGATTTAAAGTAAACCCCCATATCAAACTCTTTCAGGATATAGAGGAAGTTATAAAATACTGCCAGAAATGGATTGAAAAAAAAGAAGAATTGGATTATGAGATTGACGGAATGGTAATCAAGGTTAATTCTTTAAGGATGAGGAAAGAATTGGGGTCAACCACTCGAAGTCCCCGCTGGGCCATTGCATATAAGTTTCCCGCCCAACAAGAAACTACTAAAGTGAAAGCTATCATACTTCAGGTGGGAAGTACGGGGGCCATAACTCCGGTAGCTGAATTAGATCGAGTTCCAATATCAGGTTCATTTGTGCAAAGAGCTACCCTGCATAATCAAGAGGAAATTGGAAGGAAAGATATTCGTATTGGAGATACCGTCTTAATTCAAAAAGCCGGAGAAGTGATTCCCGAAGTAGTAGGAGTAATAAAAAGGAAGAGGACTGGCAAGGAGATAGAATTTGTTATGCCCGCTAAATGTCCGATATGTGGAGAGAAGATATCAAAGCCGAAAGACGAAGTGGTCTATCGATGTACCAATCCTTCCTGCCCAGCCCAGGTAAAAGGAAGAATCAGACATTATGCTTCTCGAGATGCTATGGACATAGAAGGATTGGGACCGGCTATAATTGGTCAATTGGTAGAAAAAAAATTAATTAGAAATATTTCGGATTTGTATTTTTTAAAAAGAGATGATTTAATCTCTCTCGAACGGATGGCGGAGAAATCCGCAGATAATTTATTAAAAGCAATTGAAGAGAGTAAGAAAAAATCTTTAGCCAACTTAATCTATGGTTTGGAGATACGTTATGTGGGAGTTCATACTTCAGAAGTGATTACCAGATACTACCCTACTTTAGATAAATTTAAAAAGGCCAACTTAGAAGAATTGATCGAGATTAATGAAATTGGTCCTAAAATTGCAGAAAGCATAATTTTTTTCTTTAAGGAAAAGGAGAATTTAGCTATTATTGAAAGATTAAGAAGGGCTTTTTG
>NMQN01000674.1 GCA_003575245.1 Candidatus Atribacteria bacterium 1244-E10-H5-B2
AGGTCATTATGTAGAAAAAGAAATATGGGAAAAAGGTTATCTGGGATATAATGAAAAGAATAATAGAATTCTACTGCCGAAAAGTGCAAGAATAATCTCCCGATATTTTAAGGGCTCATTTGTTATATTTGCAAAAAGTTCTCCTTATAACAAAAATCACGTTACTTACGATGCCAGACACGACAAGATGAATAGTAAAAAGTTTAAGCAGTATATTGAGAAATGTATAATAAAATTTAGCGAAAAAAGCTAAGTTGCAAATAAATTCTACTTTATTCTATAGATACTTAGCATTTTAAAAATAATTTCCACCAAATTAATTCACATTTTCTAATTCATGTATGCGCATATATGTTATTTAAAAAACTTAAGCATTTATCATCACAATTAAAATCATATTTTTTACTTTTTATAGAAAATTTTACATACATTTAATGGCTTGTTATAATGTAAAAAAATTAATTATAATTTTTTTCTGTCTAAACAGGAGGATAAATAATCATGAGCATACACATTGGAGCAAAAGAAGGAGATATCGCCAGTACAGTTTTACTTCCCGGAGACCCCTTGAGGGCAAAATATATAGCGGAAAACTTCCTTACCGATACCATCTGTTATAATGAGGTACGTGGCATGTATGGTTATACCGGGACTTATAAAGGAAAAAGAGTTTCAATTCAAGGCACAGGTATGGGAGTACCTTCTATATCGATATATTTAAATGAACTTATTACAAGTTATAAAGCTCAAAATTTAATCCGAATCGGAAGCTGTGGTTCTATGCAGGCTGATATAAAAATAAGAGATGTTATTTTAGCTATGAGTGCCTCGACGAATTCGCATATCAACAAGATACGTTTTAATGGTATGGACTATGCTCCGACCGCAGATTTTAACCTTTTAAAAAAGGCTTATGATATTGCCTTAGAGAAAAACATCACGGTAAAAATAGGAAGTGTTTTGACTTCCGATACTTTTTATCAAGATGACACTAATTCCTGGAAGCACTGGGCAAATTATGGAGTGTTAGCAGTAGAAATGGAGACAGCTGCCTTATATACTCTGGCAGCAAAGTTTAAGGTTAATGCTCTTTCGATTTTAACTGTTTCCGATAGTTTGGTGACCAGAGAAGAGACCACTTCTGAAGAACGGCAGAAGTCCTTTAACCAGATGGTGGAAATTGCCCTGGAATTAGCAGAATAGTTAAAATCCAATCTAAAAATTTTTATTATAACATTTATAATAAAGGAGGATGAAAAAATCAAAATAACTATTCTGGTAGATAATAACACTCTGATAGACCGCTACTTTTTGGGAGAACCGGGAGCATCCTATTTTATTCAGGATGAAGGGTGCAAGATATTATTTGATGTAGGATATTCAGATGTATTTATTAAAAACGCCCGGAAAATGAATATTCATTTCTGGGATTTAGATTACCTGGTCCTTTCTCATGGACACCTCGACCATACCTGGGGATTAGTTTCTTTAATAAAATATTATACAGAAGCCTCGATAGAAAAAATAGATTATAATAAACTAACTGTAGTTACTCACCCTGCTTCCTTTTTAACAAAAAAAGACAAGAAACTCAAACAGATAGGTTCTATAATTTCACAGGAAGAGTTAAGCAAACACTTTAAAATAAAAATAAGCAAAGAACCTCTATGGTTAACTGATAGATTGGCATTTCTGGGAGAAATAGAAAGAATGAATGATTTTGAAGCAAAAAAGCCAATCGGAAAGGTGGTAAAAGGTGATTTTGAAGAAGATGATTATTCAATAGATGATTCTGCCTTAGCTTATCGATCATCAAAAGGTTTGGTGATTATTACCGGCTGTTCTCATTCAGGGATTTGCAATATCGTAGAATATGCTAAAAAGATTTGTAAAGATGATAGGATAATTGATATAGTCGGAGGATTTCATTTGCTTAATCCTAAAAAGGAGCAATTGCAGGGGACTTTAGAATTTATGAAAAAACTAAAGCCTAAGGAAGTGCATGCCTGCCACTGCACTGATTTAAAATCAAAAATTGCCTTATCTCAAGTAACAAACATTAAAGAAGTAGGCGTAGGCCAAACCCTGGAATATAAATAGATAACTAAGATTAAAAGAGAATGTAACAAAAGTGGAAGATGAAAAGGATTTAAATTTATCTTTCTTGAGGTATTTTATGGATAGAAATTTACAACAGCGATTCTGGGAAATAGATTTCCTGCGGGGAATTGCCATAATTATGATGGTGCTTTACCATTTACTTTATAATCTGCACTATTTTGCTCATTATAATGTCAATGTATATTCTGGTTTCTGGATGTATTTTGCGAGGGTGACTGCTACGACATTTATTTTTTTAGTCGGAGCATCCCTTAGTGTCAGTTTTTCCAGGACTAAGAAAATTCATAAGGATAGAAATAAATTATTCATAAAATATCTTCGAAGAGGCTTGAAGGTATTTTCCTGGGGTTTAATTATAACTCTGGTGACGCGAATATTTTTAGGTAAGGCCTTCGTAATTTTTGGTATACTTCACCTTATCGGAATTTCCATTATCTTAGCTTATCCTTTTTTGAAACTCCGCTATTGGAACCTACTAATTGGTTTTCTTTGTATATTTTTGGGAGCATATTTAAAGGGATTTTCTTTTGATTTTTATTGGCTGACATGGTTAGGGTTTAAGCCAGCTCAATTTTATTCAGTTGATTATTTCCCCCTTTTACCCTGGTTTGGTGTGGTTTTAATGGGGATATTTTTTGGTAATTTACTTTACTCAGATTACTCTCGAAGATTTCAACTTGCTGATCTTTCTTTTTTTTCAGGGATAAAAGTTTTCTGTTTTTTAGGGAAACACTCCTTATTAATTTATTTACTCCATCAGCCCTTAATAATTGCAGTGCTCTATCTTTTTGGCATGGTAAATATAAATTTACTCTAATTTTATCTTTCATTTTTTTAGGCATTTATTTATAATAAGTTCCCCAATATTTCAATTTTGTAAAAATTAAATTACAGCAAATAGATTATTTGAGGTTTTTTACTATTTTATTAAATTGGTCTCCCCGGTCAAATTCATTTTTAAACATCCCAAAACTGGCTGCTGCAGGGGAAAGAAGAATAAGGTCATTTGCTTTAGCATGTTGCAGGGCTATTTCGACGCCTATTTTAAGATTTGATGTTTGGATAATTTTTTCTGAAGGGAGATGTTTTTTTAGGGCAGAAAATATTTTTAAAGAGGCATCGTAAGCGGGGTGTTGCAGGAGGATAATCTTTTTGATATTTTTATTTTTTCCGATAACTATTCCAAAATTATTATAATTTAATTTTTTATCTTTACCGCCCAGAATTAAGATAATAGGATGTTTTGAAAAAGATTCTAAAGCAGCTAAAGTTGCTTCCGGTGTAGTGGCACAGGTGTCATTATAAAATTTAATTCCTTTAAATTCCTCAATAAATTCTAATCTATAAGGAATTCCGGGAAAATTTTTTAAGGCTTTTAGAATGATTTCACCCGGGATATTATGAATAAAGCCTACTGTGCTTGCTGCTAAAATATTTTCTAGATTATGTGGTCCGGGTAGAGGGAGATCAGAGATTTTAACAAAGGGAGTTTTATATTCTTCCGATTGAAAGAAGAGCTCATCATTTTCCAAACAACATCCCGGTTCTATCTTTTCTTTAGCACTGAACCAATACACTTTAGAATTAGTTTCCCTTTTAGCCCGATGAGTCTCTTTGTTATCGAAATTTACCACTAAATTATCATTTGGGTGTTGATATTTAAAAATTAATTTTTCTGCTTGCGCATATTTTTCAAAATTTGAATAGCGATCTAAGTGGTCTGGTAGGATATTAGTTAGGACGGCAGTATGGGGTTTAAATTTACGGTCTTTTATCCCCTCCATCTGCCAGGTAGATATTTCTAAGATTACCCAGGTTTGAGGATTAATTTTTTCTAAAATGTCCAAAACAGAGATGCCGATATTACCGGCTAAAATTGTATCTTTTTGAGCTTCTTTAAAAATATGATAAATAAGTTGAGATACGGTGCTCTTACCTTTAGTTCCGGCAACGGCAATTATATTTTTAGAGGGGCAAAACTGAAAGAAAAGACCTAAATCAGTTTCAATGGGAATTCTCTGGTTTTGAGCAATTTCTAGATACTTTGAATTATGAGGGACAGCCGGGTTTTGAATTACCATATCTGTATTGATAAAATCTTCTTCCCTGTGTCGGCCCAGGATATATTTAATATCAAAACCTTTTAATTTTTTCAAAGAAGGTCCAAGTTCTTCTTCAGTCTTTAAATCTGTAACTAAAATTTTAGCACCCGCTTTTGCTAAAAATCGAGCAACTCCCAAGCCACCTTGATTTAATCCTAATCCCATTATAGTAATTCTTCTATTTTTTAAATCTTCAGGATTTTTTATCATTCGAAATATAATTCCTTTTTAATTTTTTTTTCCTTAATAAAATTAAGAAACCTGCTTTCTAAATATAGCAAAATTAAACTAATATTTCAATTAATAAATTTCGCATATCGTATACATTTAGTTAGCTGGTTAGTTGGTTACCTGGTTAGTTAGTTGAGGAATTAGTATATTGAAGAATTAATATTAAACTAATTAACCAACAAACCAGTTAACCATTAGTTAAATACTAAAGACTATTTATTAACGATTAGTTAAGAGTTTTGAATTATGGTTTTTCGCTTTTTGTTTTAAGTTTTTAGTTGCCTACTAAAAACTTGTATTTCTACTAACGACTATTCACTATTCACTAACGACTAATTTACTTGACTAAGAATTTAAATTATAATAAAATCAATAGGGAACTTTTATTTTAATAGTGCGCCCGTGGCTCAATTGGATAAAGCAACT
>NMQN01000790.1 GCA_003575245.1 Candidatus Atribacteria bacterium 1244-E10-H5-B2
TATCTCATGAAGAAACAGGAAGAATTAAAATGATTGATGCTAATAGGAACAAAGAAGATATACATAATGAGATAATTAAAATTGTTAAAAGAAAATTAACCGTATCTCGTAAATTGAAGTAGAATTCAGGAGCCAGAATCCAGAATCCAGAATAAAATCGTATTGTGTATATCACGTATTGAGTATCGTATAGAATAAAATAACAAAAATAAAAAAGTTCGCTGACGCCAGGAAAAAGAATACAGTATTCGGAGTTATCTTAAATTATAAGACTATATTTTTTATTAAATTATTTTATATTCTTCTGACTTCTGTCTACTGGCTCCTGAATTCTAAAATAATGATTATGATTTTTCGCTTTTAGCTTTAAATTTTTAGCTTAAGTAGAGTAGGGTGCAATTTATCGAATCCATAAAAAATCAAAAATAGAAATACAGGAGCAATCAAAATAAGTTATGTCTTTTAAAGATATAGTTGGACAAGAAAGCGCAATAAAAATACTGACAAAATCTCAAAAAGAGAATAAAATCTCCTCGTCTTATATTTTTGTCGGGAGCGAAGGGATTGGGAAAAAGCTTACGGCTATAGAATTTACCAAGGCGGTAAATTGTTTGAACCTTAATAAAAATTTAGGAGCTTGTGATAATTGCCATTCGTGTAATGAGATTAATAAGCGGTATTGTCCAGATTTAAAAATAGTTGAAACAACCAAGGGTTTGATAAAAATTGAACAAATAAGAGAAATACGGAAAGAGATAGAACTGAAACCCTTTAGAAGCAAAAAAAAAGTTTACATAATAGACAATGCAGAAAAGATGACCCTCGAGGCATCAAACTGTTTACTAAAAACTATTGAAGAACCTCCTTATTACGCAATAATAATTCTGATTTGTTCTAAGATAGATACAATTTTACCTACTATAGTCTCACGTTGCCAGATAGTAAATTTTGGATTGGTAACTTCCCTTAAGATAAAAGAGATATTATTAAATAAAATAGATAATTTGGAAAAAGACAAAGCCGAAATAATTTCAAAATTAGCTCAAGGAAGCATCGGGAAAGCTTTTAAATTATCCATAGACAAGGAATATTTTATTAGAAGAGAAGAAGTATTAGACTACTTATCAGCCATATCTCCCGGAAAATACGGTGACGATATTTTTGCAAAAGTTGAAAAGATGATATCAGAAATAGATAGAATAGAAGAAATTTTAGAAATAATAAAATTGTGGTATCGTGATATTTTAATTATTAAAAATACAGGAAATCAAAAATATATTATCAATTGCGATAAATTAGAAATATTTGGTAAGAAATCTCAAATATATTCTCAAAAAATGCTGATTGATATTTTAGATTATTTAGAACAGGTAGAAGAGTATTTGATGAAAAATGTAAATAAGCGTCTCATTTTAGAAAGATTATTTATAAAGATGGTAGGTGTTGAGTATTGCCTAAAGTAACTGGTTTAAAATTTGCCAAAACAAATTATATCTATTATTTTAAAATTAATAGTAGGATTAGATTAAAGAAAGGGGATGTTTGTTTAGTGAAAACAGCTATTGGTTTAGACCTGGGCACAGTAGTGATCCCTTACAAATATATAAAAACTGATGAAATAGATACCCCTCTTAAAAGTGTACTTAGAAAAGCGAATGATGAGGATTTTAAGAAACTTGAAATAATAAAGCGAGAGGAAATTGATGCATTAAATATCTGTAAAGAGAAGATAAAAAAATTTAATTTACCAATGAAATTAGTTTACGTTAAGTATTTATTTGATAAAAGTCGGATAATATTTTATTTTGTTTCTACTCAACGAATAGATTTTAGAGAACTGGTTAAAGATTTAGCTGGAGTCTTTAAAACTAAAATCGAGTTAAGACAGATTGGAGTAAGAGATGGAACAAAATTAATAGGTGGAATAGGAATTTGTGGAAGAGAAGTATGCTGTGCTTCTTTTATTAAAAAGTTTACTCCAATTCATATTAATATGGCTAAAATGCAAAAAATTGCCCTGAATCAATCTAAAGTATCAGGTCTTTGTGGTAGATTAATGTGCTGTCTATCTTACGAATCTGAGTTCTATAAAGAGTGCTTAAAAAAGTATCCAAGACTGAAAGATAATATTGAAACAGAGAAAGGTACGGGAAAAGTTATAGAAATAAACGTGTTAAAAAAATATGTTGTAGCTGAATTAGAGACTGATGGTGATATTAAAAAGAGAATTAAAATACCCGAGGAAGAATTGGAAAAACTCAGAATAAAAAATAAAAGTGCAAAAAATGATGATAATAAATGATTTGCTATATTGTATCGCGTAAAAAGATAGAAGTTAGTATTCAGAAACCAGGAGCCAGAATATTCCATAACGAATAGAGAATAGCGTATAGTGTATTTCGCGAAAAACGAAAAGTGCAAAGCGCAAAACCATAGCTCAAAACTTAAAATTAAAGTATAGTATTTAGTATATAGTAAAGAAAGAAGAAAAAGAACTTAAGATTAAGAAAACAAAATCACAAAAATTTTGCGAACACCATGTATTCTAGTATCATCAAACAATACGGAAAAATTTTGAATTTTGAATTATGGTTTTTAGTTTTTCGTTTTAAATTTTTAGCTTTATATAATGTAGCAGACAAACAATATAGTGAATAATATAAAAATATGATTACACTAAATAATAATGAAAAAATCGAAGATTTAGGAGATAAAAGACTTAAAATTATCCAAGCAAACGATTCATATCGTTTTTCGATGGATTCTATTTTACTGCTTAATTTTATTAGACTTAAAAACTATGAAAAAATTATTGACTTGGGTACTGGCTCTGGAATAATTCCTCTGCTTTTATTTGGTAAAAGAAAAGGATTATCTATCTATGGAGTTGAGATACAAAAAGATTTAGCAGATATGGCCAGAAGAAGTGTAGAATTAAATAAATTACAAAATGGTATAAATATAATTCAAGAGGATTTCAGAAACCTAAAAAATATTTTTAAAAACCAGCAATTCGATGTAGTAGTAAGTAATCCTCCTTATATTTCTCTGGTGCAGGGGAAGCTTAATCCTTTGAGCAGTAGAGCTATTGCCAGGCACGAAATAAAAGGTGATTTAGAAGACGTAATTTCCGTAAGTAATTATTTGCTAAAAAATAAAGGAAGAATTTATTTAATCTATAGAAGTACTAAATTAATGAAATTAATACTTACCTTACAAAAATATGGTATTGAACCAAAGGTTATTAAATTTATTCATCCCCGGCCAGGAGAAAATGCGAATCTCGTATTGTTTGAAGGAATAAAAAGTGGGAAAGAAGAATTAAAGATCGAAGACCCCATATTCCTTAATTTTAACGAAAAAAATGGAGACAAATAGGTAATTTGAATAAAAATAAAGATGGTGGTATTTTATATATTTGCGGAACACCTATAGGGAATTTAGAAGATATTACCTTAAGAGCCTTAAAGATTTTAAAAGAGGTAAAATTAATTGCGGCTGAAGATTCCAGACATACAAAAAAATTATTAAATCATTACCAGATCAACACAAAAGTTACAAGTTACTATGAATATAATAAATTTAAAAAATCTACCTATCTGGTAGAAATATTAAAAAATGGTCAGGATATCGCTCTGGTTTCTGATGCAGGTATGCCAGGAATTTCCGATCCAGGGTATGTATTGGTAAATTTAGCTTTAAAAAATAATATAAAAATAATTCCTATACCCGGTGTTTCAGCATTAATAACTGCTTTAGTTGTATCAGGATTACCCACTGCTAAATTTATTTTTGAGGGGTTTTTACCTCGTAAAATTAAAGAGAGGAAAAGATATTTTAAGAGTATAGAAAATGAAGAGCGAACCGTTATTTTCTATGAAACCCCCCACAGATTGAAAAAAGCTCTTAAAGATATGTTGGAAATATGGGGAGATAGAAAAATAGTTGTAGCTCGTGAGTTGACCAAAAAGTACGAAGAGATAATTAGAGGAAAACTAAGTCGAGTTCTAAGTGAAATTAATGCAAAAGATATAAAGGGTGAAATTACCCTGGTTGTTCAAGGGGGGATTAAGAAAAAAGGAAACGATACAATAGATTTTTTGAAAAATGAATGTATAATAGAAGAATATTTAAAAAAACTAAAAAACCAGGGTTATTCAAATAAAGATATAATAAAAATTGCTCAGGAAAAATTAGATATTCCAAAGAATCTGATATACAAAAAGTTATTGGAAATGAAGAAAGGATGATGATCAATGGAAGAGAAAAGTCAATCTAAAAAAACATTTTATATAACTACTCCTATCTATTATGTTAATGATGTACCACATATCGGGCATGCTTATACTACTATAGCTGCAGATGTTTTGGCCCGATATAAAAAACTATCCGGATATGATGTTCTTTTTTCTACCGGAACAGATGAACATGGTCAAAAGATCGTTCGTTCAGCAGAAAAAGTAAATTTAACTCCTTTGGAGCTGGCAGATAAGGTGGTATTAAAGTTTAAAAATCTCTGGCCCTTATTAAATATAAAATATGATGATTTTATACGCACTACTGAACCAAGACATATTAAAGTAGTGCAAGAAATATTTAGTAAGTTATTTGAAAAGGGTGATATTTATAAAGGTGAATATGAGGGCTGGTATTGCGTACCCTGCGAAACCTTTTGGACTGAAACTCAGTTGACGGATAAAACATGTCCTACTTGTGGTAAAAAAATAGAGAAAATAAAAGAAGAAAGTTATTTCTTTAAAATGTCAAAATACCAAGATCGGATATTATCATACTTTGAAAAACATCCACAATGTATTCAACCGGAAACAAGAAGAAATGAAATTATAAGTTTTATAAAAAGCGGTCTTAAAGACCAAAGTATAACCAGAACAAAAAGAAGCCTAAAGTGGGGCATAGATGTCCCTTTTGATAATAATCATGTAATTTATGTCTGGTATGATGCTTTATTAAATTACATTACAGTGGCAGGATATAATATAGATAATGAAAAATTTGAAAAATACTGGCCGGCTGATGTTCATCTTGTTGGAAAGGATATATTAAGATTCCATACCGTTATCTGGTTTACTATGTTAATGGCGGCCGGAATTGAACCTCCCCAGATGGTCTTTGCTCATGGTTGGTGGACTATAGAGGGAGAAAAAATGTCAAAATCTAAAGGCAATGTAGTAGACCCCTATGAAATGTCAGAAGAATTTGGTGCTGATGCCTTTAGATATTTTTTAATGAGAGAGGTTTCCTTTGGGCAGGATGGTAATTTTTCTAAAGATTTATTGATTAAAAGAATAAATTATGATTTAGCTAATGATTTAGGAAATTTAGTAAGCAGAACTGTAGCAATGATTGCTCAGTATTTTAACAAAGAAATTCCCCAATCAGGGATAGAAAAAGAAGAATATGATGTGAAGTTAGAGAATTTTGCTTTAAAGACTGTAAAAAAGTATTATACTCAAATGAATAATTTATCGCTTAACACCGCTTTGGAAACTATCTGGCAATTTATAAGAAGAACTAATAAATATATTGATCAAACAGAGCCCTGGATATTGGGGCGCGATAGTTCACAAAAGGAAAGATTATCTACTATTCTCTATAATTTAGCGGAGTCTATTCGCTTATCCACTATTTTAATTTATCCCTTTATGCCGGTAAAAGCAAAAGAAATTTGGGAACAGTTGGGATTAGAAAGCGATTTAGAAAAAATAAGATTGGACGAAGATGCTTCTTGGGGAAAATTAAAACCAGGAATTATGGTTAAGCCGGGAAAAATAATATTTCCCAGGATTGATACTAAAAAGAAAGAGCAAAAAGAGGCAAAAGAAGATAAAATCAATTTCATATCTTACGATGAATTTAAGAAAATTGATTTGAGAGTAGGAAAGGTTATTTCTGCCGAAGAAGTAAGCGGAACAGACAAATTACTCAAATTGGAAATAAGTTTAGGAGAAGAAAAAAGAACCATTGTAGCCGGAGTAAAAAAGCATTACTCTGCTGAAGAAATATTAGGGAAAAGGATAATAGTAGTATGTAATTTGCAGCCTGTAAAGCTTAGAGGAATAGAATCTCAGGGAATGCTTTTAGCTGCGGTTGATAATAATGATGTAGTTTTATTGACCGTGGATAAAGAAATTAGGGAAGGCGGTAAGGTGCAATAAAAAAATGTAAAAAATAACCTTATCTAATATTTTATAAAATTGGAGGAGGAATGATAACACGTATGTCAGAAACAAAAGACAAAAATAGAAAATCAGGCGTATTAAGATTTATTAGAAAAGCGATTAATAAAAATAGCGAAATCATATTATCAATATTTTTAATTTTTATGATCGTTATAGTTACTACAATCGAGATAAGAATTGATCGATTAAATTTACAATTGGAAAAATATACTGAAGAATATGCAAAAAATAATAAGGAAATGGTGAATAATCTTGAAGATTTAGTAAAAGAATTAGAGAAATATCAAAAAGTGAAAATTGGCAGAGAGGACTTTACAGAAATTTATATGCAATTACAAGAATTAACTGGAATGATTTCAAACGAAGTTAAAAGAGAATTTTATATTACAAAAGCGGTAGGTATCATTTCCAAAAATAATTCTACCATAGACAGTAAATCTATATATGAGATATCTAAAACTATTTATGAGGAAGCCATAAGATATAATTTTAATCCTTTATTAATAACTGCCATAATAAAAATAGAAAGTAATTTCGATCCCAAAGCCGTTTCAGATTCGTATGCTTATGGATTATTTCAGGTAAGAAGGTTTATTGCTCCGGAGTTGGCAGAAAATATTGGTATTAAATGGGAAGGGGCGGAAAAGACATTGTTTGATCCCATTAAAAACATTAAAATCGGAGTATATTATTTATCTATGTTAAATAGAGATTTCAATGATTTAAAAACTGCTATCATAGCTTACAACCAAGGACCTTATGCTGTACAAGAACGATTAACTAACAACCAGGAATTAACTGATAATTATGTGAACAAGGTATTAGCCTACTATGCTAGTTTAAGAGGATTTAGTCTGGAAGAAGTGCAAAACGAGATTAAAGCTACTGATTAAATTAGCCGTTAGTGTACTAGTCGTTGGTGAATAGTCGTTAGTCGTTAGTTTTAAATACAAGATGCAAGTTTTCAGTTATCAATTTATAGTTTTAAGATAAAGAGATAAAAAAAATCGGCTTCTGGATTCTATTTTCTTTACGAGATACGATTCACGAGATACGAGATACGAATTGATTTGCTTATTGTAAAGAGTGTAAAAAAGTGATATAATCACTAAAAATAAAATATCGAAGATTAAACTTTTTCGGGGCAGGGTGAGGTTAAACTAAAAGATAACCAATTCCCGACCGGTGGTAAATTCTTTCTGTTGTTTTATATCAATGATTGAATAAGCCCACAAGCTTAGCACTAACATATATTGATAATAATTTATTGGGTGCTTGGCAGATCTGGTGAAAAACCAGAGCCGACAGTAAAGTCTGGAAGGGAGAAGAAGTGAATTGTATTGAATAAAAAATATCCCCGAAGAACAAAATGTCTTCGGGGATATTTTTATTGATAGAAAATATTTTTAAATTTAAATTAATCGTATAGGAATTTAATTTTTCCGTAGGGGTTCGATTTATCAAACCCGAAGGTAATTTCCAATTCACGGGTCGGATGAATCCGACCCCTACGTTACAAGCGATACTTAATACGAAAAAAGTTTTGAGTTTTGAGCTAATGACTATTCAATATTGACTAATTTATAAATAAAATTAAATAGAAGGAGAATTTGTATGAAAAGTATAAAAATTACCAGTATTTCTATATTAGTAGCCTTGTCCATAGTAGCAGGGTATTTTATTCATTTTCCCATTTTACCCCAAGCACCATTTTTATTATATGATCCGGGGAGTGTATTTCTCCTGATTGGATCTTTTAAATTAGGTCCGAAAATTGGCGTTCTAATGACTTTAATTACAGCAGTACTTTTTGCGCTTATTACCGGACAGGGCGGTCCCTATGGCGCTTTGATGAATTTTTTAGCAACGGGAACTTTCGTATTTGTATCATCCCAAATCTATTTCTTACATCATGACAAGAAGGGAGCAATTATAGGATTAATCTTGGGGACATTATCAATGACCTTAATAATGGTTCCAGCTAACTTAATAATCACTCCCCTCTACTTAGGGGTTGAAAGGGAAATCGTAGTTAAAATGCTAATTCCAGCTATTATTCCCTTTAATCTTTTAAAAGGGATTATTAGTGGTGTCTTAACTTTCATTTTATATAAAAGGCTGTACCCTTTAATAATTAGCAAATAAACCTAAATTAATTATTTTTGATAAATTGTAGAAATGAATATATAATAAGTTAAATCAAAAACTTAAAGCGAAAAGCGCAAAACCATATTGGTTAGTTAGTTACTTAGTTACTTGGTTAGCTGGTTTAATACTAATTCATTTATTGACTAACTAATTTTATATGATGTATGCTATTTAAAATTCTTGCTCCTGGTTTCCTTCTTATATTTTCTTAACTATCTAACCGGGTAACTAGCTAACCAACTAACTAAATATACGAGATACAATTCACGAGATACGAGATACGGTTTCATTCTGACTTATAGATCTGGCTTCTTTTCTTAACGTAATACGATTTTGTTCTGGTTTCGGTATTTTCTTTACTTTACTATATACTAAATACTATATACTGTTTAAATGGGAAGGATAGTTTATATGAAAAATGTTGCAGTACTGATGGCTGGTGGCCGGGGGCAAAGATTCTGGCCACATAGTCGATTTGATACACCTAAACAATTGTTATCTATTACTGGTGGAAATAGCATGATTAGAGAGACCGTTAATCGTGTGTCTCCGCTAATTGATTTATCAGATGTGTTTATTTCTACAACGGAAGATCTCTTTGATAGCATAAAAGATGCTCTTCCTGAAATAGATTATCTAAATTATATACTCGAACCAGTTGGTAGAGATACTGCTGCCTGCATCGGTTTAGCTGCAGTAGTTATTGAACAAAGATATAAAGATCCTGACACCACTATGATTACACTTCCCATAGATCATATAATAAAAGATAGCGAAAAATTTTTAGGAGCAATTAAAGAAGCTTGTGTCCTTGCTCGCGAAACGGGTAATTTAATTACAATAGGTATTAAACCATCGCGGCCAGAAACAGGATATGGTTATATTTGTGTAGGTGAAGAAGTAGAAAAGACCGATAACATTACCGCTTGTGTAGTGAAAAATTTTACAGAAAAACCAGATTTAGAAACTGCAAGAAAATTTATAGGTGAGGAAAACTATCTTTGGAATAGTGGTATATTTGTTTGGACTTGCAGAGATATTTTAAAAGCTATAAAAAAAGAAGCCCCAAAACTTTACAATGGATTAATGAGAATTAAAGATAGTTTAGGGACGTTGCACAAAAAAGAAGTTGTGAAAGAAGTATTTTATGGATTGGATAAAATATCTATAGATTATGCAATTATGGAAAAAGTTACTAATAGATTGGTGGTAAAAGGTGGTTTTAGCTGGGATGATATTGGTTCATGGACTTCGATGGAGAGAATTTTTACTCAAGATAAAGATGGAAATGTAATTCAAGGTGGATATGAGGGAGTAGATACCAGGAGGTGTGTTATTATAAACGATGAAGGTTTAATAGTTACTATTGGCCTATCTGATTTAGTTGTAATATCAAGTGGAGATATAAAATTAATTTACCCCAAAAAACGAGAAGGTGATTTGAAAAAGATTATTAAAAGAATGGCTAACAACGAAAAATATAAAAAATATTTATAGTTAAAAAACAAAGGAGATGTTAGATTTGAAGAACAAATATTTATTTACTTCCGAATCAGTTACTGAGGGACATCCGGATAAGATTGCTGATCAAATATCTGATGCTATTTTGGATGCCATCTATAAAGAAGATCCCTACGGAAGAGTAGCAGTAGAAACTTTAGTAGCTACCGGATTAGTTATGGTAGCCGGGCAGATTACTACTTCTTGCTATGTTGATATTCCTAAAATAGTACGTCAAACCATTCGAGATATAGGTTACACCAGGGCTAAATATGGATTTGATGGTGATACTTGTGCGGTATTAACCTCTATTGATGAACAATCCAAGGATATAGATCGGGGGGTGAGTAAATCTTGGGAAGTAAAAGAAGCAGAAAAAGAAAAAAATGACATAGAAACTACCGGGGCAGGTGATCAAGGAATGATGTTCGGATATGCTTGCAGAGAAACTCCCGAACTGATGCCCCTTCCTATAATATTGGCTCATAAATTAACTTATCGCCTGGCAGAAGCAAGAAAAAAGAAGATAATTCCTTATCTCAGACCTGATGGGAAATCTCAGGTTACAGTTGAATATGAGAATGGGGACCCAAAAAGAGTAGAGGCGGTAGTAATTGCTGCTCAACATCATCCCGATATTCTTTATGAAATTATTCAAAAAGATATCAAAGAAAAAGTTATTAATCATGTTATACCCCAAAAATATCTTGATGAAAATACTAAATATTTTATTAATGCTACCGGAAGATTTGCCATTGGCGGCCCCCAAGCAGATACCGGGGTTACCGGTAGAAAAATAATTGTTGATGCCTATGGAGGAGTAGGAAGTCATGGAGGTGGATGTTTCTCCGGGAAAGACCCCACTAAAGTGGACAGGTCAGGTAGTTATATGGCAAGGTATATAGCTAAAAACATTGTAGCTGCCGGATTGGCTGACAAATGTGAGATACAAATTGCCTATGCAATTGGGGTAGCTCATCCCATATCTATTATGTTAGATTTTTTTGGAACAGAAAAAATTCCTCAACCGAAAATATTGGAATTAATTAAAAAGAATTTTGATTTACGTCCGGAAGCAATAATAAGACACTTGAAGCTTAGAAGACCAATATATAAGAAGACTGCTTCCTACGGTCATTTTGGAAGGGAAGATGAAGATTTTACCTGGGAAAAGACTGATAAAGCGGAGATACTAAAAGAACAAGCAGGACTAAAATAGTATATAGTATATCGTATGTCGTATATCGTGAAGAAAGAAAGAGCCAGGAGCCTAATTCGTATCTCGTATAAAATACAGTAACAAGTAATATGTAATGAGTAATAAGATTAAATTTCCCAAATTATAAAAACAAGCACTTATTACAATTTACAGATTACATCGCTTATTGGTTAGTTAGTTTCCTGGTTAGCTGGTTAAGAAAATTGAGAAGATAGATGCCAGGAGCCAG